>JASMAO010000139.1 GCA_030754315.1 SAR202 cluster bacterium | reverse complement strand
CTTGTTGGCCAGATAGTGACGGTATTGGCTTCAGTAACTGTCGTGCTCACAGTAGTCTACATCAGCCGGGTTTTGATTATGACTTTTGAAGGGAAGTTCAAAGGTGGTGCGGATGCTGATCCTGCTGATAATCACGGAGAGAGTGTCCATCTTGAAGAGTCGCCCTTGATTATGGTGCTGCCGTTGTTGGCGTTGGCCGTGCCGGCTGCTTTCGCTGGAATTTTGCTAAATTCACCTTGGGATATTGGAATCGTTTCAATTCACGGCCTAAGCCACTTTCTACACGTGGATGCCACGGAATTGAATGTCACCGTTTTTGCTGTCTCTACCATTGTCACGCCAATCATTTTTGTCGCGGCGATTCAGATGTTCAGGGCATGTTGGATGGATAGATGGCAGGGCCTGCAGTTGTTTGGCGTAGGGAAGCACATACTGACAAACAAATATTACATGGACGAGTTATATGACGGAGTAATTACCGTAAGGCTATTCTACAGAGGGCTTGCAGCATCGCTTGATTGGTTTGACCGTGCGGTTGTGGATGGCGTTGTAAGGTTGACCGATCGTTGTGGCCGAAACATTGGGAGAGGTATTGCCCTGGTACAAGCTGGGCAACTTCAAGGCTATGGGATAGCAATATCTATTGGAGTACTGTCACTTTTTGGCTTCTTTATGATCTGGCGCTGATTTATGGAAGAATTCTCAGGTCTGCTAACAGCGACGGTATTTCTCCCTCTAGGGGGAGCGTTGCTGATTGTCCTGTTCCTCAGAGGCGACCAGCGTGTCAGGTATTTTTCCAGTGTTATCGTTCTGGCGGAACTGGTTCTTAGCATTGTTGTGTTTTCTGAGTACGATACGAATGGTGATAGGTTCCAGCATGTAGATCGAGTCTCTAACTGGATCCCTGACTCGGCACTGAATGTAGAGTACTTCCTCGCGGTAGATGGCTTGAGCGCGCCATTGGTACTTCTAACCGGTTTATTGGGCTTCTGTGCTGTGTTTGCGTCATTTGGTATTAGACACAGGGTTAGAGAGTATTTTGCCTGGCTGTTGATTCTCCAAACCGCTGTTATGGGCGTCTTTGTATCTCTCGACTTCATTTTGTTCTTCCTCATGTGGGAGCTTGAGTTGCTGCCGATGTTCTTTTTGATCTCAATATGGGGCAGTGGGCGAAAAGAATATTCGGCTATGAAATTCCTGATATTCACCTTTCTAGGCAGCGGGTTTATGCTGGTTGGCATATTGGTGATCTTTTTCTCAGTGGGCACATTCGATATGACCGTTTTGCCAGCGGAGATTGAGGCGGGTAAGTTAATCATACCTGCGGTAGCAGTGTTCACGTTATTGATAATGGCTTTCTTGATCAAATTGCCGGTTTGGCCGTTTCACACATGGCTGCCTGATGCCCATACCGATGCTCCCACGGCGGTTAGTGTAATGCTGGCAGGAGTGCTCTTGAAGATGGGTGGTTATGGCATGATACGGGTTTCAGTGGAGATGTTTCCTGACGTAATGATGAGTGCTGGCAAGATATTGGTTACTTTGGGTGTAATAAATGTTTTGTACGGTGCAGTTGTCACTATACGTCAGACGGACCTTAAGCGATTGGTTGCTTTCAGTAGTATTAGCCACATGGGATATGTCCTGATAGGCATCTCATCAGTTGTGGGTGCGGCGGGAGTGGCGTCTTCCGTTGGGTTGGCTGGGTCAGCGATGCAGATGTTCACTCATGGGACTATTACGGGATTGTTGTTCCTGCTCGTTGGTCTAATTTATGACAAGGCTCACACCAGATATATACCCGACCTTGGTGGACTTGCGACACGTATGCCGATAGTAGCAACCGGATTTTTGATAGCAGGAATGGCATCTTTGGGTTTGCCCGGGACCAGTGGGTTCGTGTCGGAGTTACTTATCTTCCTTGGCACATTCCCAGTGTGGAAGCTTGCAACCTTGTTAGGAGCGTTTGGTATCGTCTTAACCGCGGGGTACATACTTTGGACCTTGCAGCGGTCACTATTTGGACCTCAGATTGAGAGATTCGAGAATGTGAGAGATGCCAGTAAATTGGAAATGCTGCCAATAGCTGTATTGGTGGCATCGATCCTAATCGTAGGCATATACCCCGCAGTTATTTCGGATGTCTTCAAGACAGGCGTTGAAGAGATAATAAGACCGTTTGTTGGTACCCAAGTGTTGGAGTTGAAGTAATCACCCCAATAAGAATATTAATTTGAATCTCACACTAAACGACATATACCTAATCTCACCGGAACTCAGTCTTGCTGGATTGGCAACGATCCTCCTGCTTCTGGATCTCGTTGTAACGCGCAAGGGGTTATTGGCAGCGTTGGCTGTGTTCGGATTATCTGTTCCGCTGGGGTTTAGTATAGCCTTGTGGATGGGATTGGATGGGACCTGGGTGCAACCCGAAAATACCGGCATGTTTCGAGACACTTTGTCGGTCGATAAATTCGGTATATTTTTCAAGTTCCTAATTCTCGGCGCCACAAGTCTAGTATTGTTGGCTTCGAACGAATATGTTAGGAAATTCCCAAGATTCCAGACTGAGTACTATGCACTGTTGCTCTACTCTGCGACTGGAATGATGCTCTTAGCCGTAACAATAGAAATGATTACCATCTATGTTGCATTGGAATTGACTGCTCTGCCTATAGCCGCATTGGCCGCTTTTCTTCGTGACGGACGATCATCTGAAGCCGGGTTAAAATTCCTTATCCTGAGTGCGATCAGCTCCGCTCTTCTACTCTACGGGATGGTCCTTGTCTATGGATTTACTGGTAGTACGTACCTACGGGATGTGGCTGAACAGATAGGGGTCCTTGCTCAGAATGTTGGTGAGCCAATGGGTGGATATGTTGTACTGATGGGGATAATACTTCTAATCGCAGGATTTGGTTTCAAGATAACTGCAGTGCCTTTTCAGATGTGGGCTCCAGATGTTTATGAAGGTTCCCCGACGCCAGTAACTGCATTTCTATCTGTGGCTAGCAAAGCAGCTGGCTTTGCAGTTATCTTGCGAATTTTCTACGTAGGGTTCCCGATTGAATCCTTGGCTGTTGAGTGGGGCGCCATATTCGCAGTGATTGCCGCACTGTCTATGTCTATAGGTAACTTGGTTGCTATAGCGCAGAGTAACATCAAACGATTACTTGCATATAGCACTATTGCACATGCTGGATATCTTATGGTTGGTCTCGCGGCGGTGGCTGCCAGTGGGGTTGTTGATAAAGGGATTCTGGGGCCAGCGGGTACCCTGTTTTATTTAGGTGGGTACGCGGTGACAAACCTAGCGGCTTTCTTTGCTGTGATTGCTATATCCTACAAGATTGGAAGCGATAGGATAGAAGATTTCAGTGGGATGGGCAGGCGCGCGCCATACTTAGGTGCCGCATTGGCGTTCAGCCTTGTCTCGCTCATTGGCATACCACCAACTGTCGGATTTATAGTTAAGGTATATATCTTCGGCGCTGCAGTAAATAGTGGTCTGGAGTGGCTTGCGGTTGTGGGCGTAATAAATAGCGTTGTGTCTGCGTACTACTACGTTAGAGTAATTAAAATAATTTATATGTCAGATCCTAAAACAACAGAATCCATTACTGTGGGTATACCGGTGCGTCTCGCCGTTTTCGTAACTTCTATTGCGATACTTGTGTTTGGTGTATTTCCCGCGCCGCTCTTGGAACTGGCTCGAACTGCCGCTGACTCCCTTGGCTCCTGAGAAGATTGGGCTAGGTTTAACCTTCGACTTTGACACGTTATTGAAGGCGGTGTTAGCCTGTTTCTTCTCAAAGCGTAGTTATTGCAAGCGGAGTATTGAGTGAACTTCGGGGTGGATTGTGTCTACTGACTCTCTAATTGGTTTTGTTTATACCACTCGAGTTCCTGACGCCAAGGAATTCGTGGAATCTCTGGTTAGCCGGCTGGGATTAGGCAAAAGAAAGTGGGTTTCGTCCACCGACGATCTATCTGATGACGATCCTTTCCTTGCTGACACACTGGCTATTGTTACTGTGGGGGGAGACGGGACGATTTTGAGGACGGTTCGGGCAGCAGCTCCTCATGGAATACCAATTTTGGGCATTAATTTGGGTCGAGTTGGATTCATGACTGAAATCAGTGTCGTTGACGCCCTACAACAAGTACCAATTTATTTAGACGGAAGTCCTCGAATAGAAGAACGGATGATGATCCAGGCATCTGTGAGCGATTCTTCCGATGAAAAATCGAGGTATAGTATCCACGCGCTTAATGATGTTGTCATTACCCGAGGATCGCTGGCTCGGATATTGGACATTGACGCAACTGTAAACCGGATTCCGTTAACAACTTACAGGGCCGATGGAGTTATTGTTGCAACCGCAACGGGAAGCACTGGCTACGCACTTTCAGCAGGCGGGCCGATTATCAGCCCTGATTCCAATGTGCTGCTTCTTCAGCCCATCGCTCCCCACATGAGTCTTCACACTGGGCTGGTGATGGATGGCAACTCAGTAATAGGTCTGAAGGCCTATGGTGATACGGAAGTTATTTTAAGCGTGGATGGCTATTTGGATACTAGCCTGAGGCCCGAGGATACCGTTGTCGTCACAAAGAGTCCATACGTGGCCAAGTTTATGCGTATGAAGCCAGCTTCAGTTTTCTACACTAATCTGTTTGACCGACTTGGCGTCAAAAAATATCCTGCGCCATTGATTTCCACATGAGCATTGAAGATGTCAAGCCCGAGAAAACCCTTAGTACAGAGACCATCTACAAGGGTACGGTAATCACACTTCGGGTTGATCGCGTTATGCTGCCGGATGGAAGAGAGGCCGTTCGAGAAGTAGTTGAATACCCAAAATCTGTGGTTGTTGTCCCTATCGACGCCGATGAAAACGTGATATTCGTTCGTCAATACAGATACGCAGCAGGTCAGCCACTGCTTGAGTTGCCCGCAGGAAAATGTGAAGAGGAGGAAAGTCCCGCTGAAACAGCTCAACGGGAATTGCAAGAGGAGATCGGATACAAAGCAGGGAGGCTTCAGCCTTTGGTATCGTATTGGACAGGTCCGGGTTTTGTGACTGAGTACATGTATGCTTTCCTTGCGAAAGATTTAATAGAGAGTGCTATGGCTAGTGACCCTGATGAACATATAGTTGTCGAGCGTTTCCCCCTTGACCGCATTCATGACTTGATTCGCAATCGCACGATTCAAGATGGCAAGACAATTGCAACCTTGCTAATGGCCATGCACGTTCACGACCAAAATTCCAATAGGAGCCCGTGATGTCTAGTTTGGATGAGCTACTGATTCAAGTTGATTTAATGAAAGAAGAGATCATCCAGCTTGCACAGGATTTGGTTCGTATACCGTCGGTAAACACTGGATTCATGCCTACCGGAAATGAGACGTTAGTATGCAGGTATGCGGAGGATTTTCTCGCTGTGGATGGGATCGCATCAGAAACCCTGGAGCGTGTTTCTGGTCGGGGCAATTTTATTGCTGGACTTTCTGGACGCTCAGGGAAACCTGGTTTGATGTTCATGTCGCACACGGACGTAGTTCCAGTCGAGGATGAGAGTAAATGGCGCTTTCCTCCATTCAGTGCTCAGATATACGACGGGCGTATTTATGGTAGAGGATCCAATGACTGCAAGGGGTTATTGGCTGCCCATCTCGTGGCTATGCGGTTGTTAAAACGAAATGGCGTGAAGCTTCGTGATGGCCTGCTCCTCGTCTCTGGTGCTGATGAAGAGCACGGGGGTCGGTATGGATTTGGCTGGCTGGCAGAAAACCATCCCGAGAAGATAATAGCTCCCTACGCAGTGAATGAAGGTGGGGGAGAGACTATCAAAGCCGCTGGCCATACTGCTTACGTTATTGGAGTTGGTGAAAAGGGAAGATTACAGATTGAGATAGATTTCAAAGGCACGAGTGCTCACGCTTCAGTGCCTTGGCAAGGGACAAACGCTGCGTTTAGATTGGGTAATACACTTCAGCGTATTGAGAAATTTGAGGCTGATCGCGACACCACGACAAGCCTATTTGATCATCTGTCGACGTTTGCTATTGAGCACAAGCCATCTTCAGAAAACATAGATGAGATTATTGCAGAGCTTCAGGATGACAACCCTAGGCTGGCGTCTTTGCTACGAGCACTATCTAGGATGACACTTACGCCAACGATTCTTAAAGGGGGCATCAAGTCAAACTCCGTGCCTGAGGCGATACGATTGACCTGCGATGTACGAACCCTTCCCCATCAAGATGAAAAGTACGTTAGAAGCGAACTGGTCAAGCTTCTGGATGGAGTACCGGGAGTAGAGTTTGAAATTGACTATATGGCGAGGCCCAACGCGTCACCTTTCGATACGGAGTTTGTCAACCGAATCAAGCGGGTGACGGAACAGGTTTTGATGCGTGATGATCTTCAGTGGGTGCCTGGGATTTCCACAGGTTTCACGGATTCACGATTCACCCGGCTACTAGGCGTAGAAACATATGGGTTTTCCGCCTTTCATCCTGAGGATGATCCTATGCTGGGGAAGGCCCATGGAACTGACGAGTCGATTGGTGTCTTAAGCCTAATCAATGCTTCAAAAGTGATGTTGGCTCTCGCTTACGAAACTTTGTCCGAGGAATAGAAGTCTGCCTGTGCTTTCAAGGTTTCCAGCGCTGGCCATAACGGTCCACTATCCTTGGATCTAGTTTCGCAAAGCCCTTTGGAAACCACAAGCGGCCGCTCTCAATACGTTCGGGTGGATCAAGTAGATCGGCGCGCCAGGGAACTTCATTAACTGCGTGCTCAAGTGCCATAGAACCAGGGACTAAAGCAGTAACCTGAGCGCTAGATAAGAGTGATATGGGTCCAGAAGGGCTGTGCAGGGAAAATCCTGCACCGTTAGAGACCGCGTATGTTCCTGTGTGCCAAGCTTCGGTAGTTCCACCACAGAATTTGATATCCGGCATTATTATTTCTACCGCTCCACTCTCAATGATATCCTTAAAAAACTTCGCTCCATAGCCTCTCTCCCCTCCTGCGATAGGAACGCCAACCTGGTTGGATATTTCAGTGAGGTTGTCCGATTCCGAAGTTGGATCGACCGGCTCCTCAAACCAGCTTATACCTAGTTGTTCTAATTGACCGCACGCTCTTATAGCGGTGTATATGTTGAACCTGGAATGGCAGTCGACTAACAACTCGACCTCCGTTCCGACCGCTGATCTGATAGCGGCAACACGGTCTATCCCAGGTTGTAATGATGAAATTGGACTTGATGGATCAACCTCGTCGAACGGAGCGCATTTTATCGTTTCGAACCCCCGAGCGGCTGCGCGTTCAGCTTCTTTGGCGAAGGCTAATGGACTACGGGTTTTCCCGAGCAGCGCGCGGTTAATGTTGGCGTAAAGTGGAATGCTATTATTTAATTTTGAGTCAAGTCGATCGAAGATTGTGGGATAGTTGTGAGAGTATTGGAGGCTGGCTATCGCAGTCCTGATTGCACTGGCCGCAATGTTAGTTGGGTGAAGCGTTTGGAGGCTGTTAGTGTGTCCTTGTGCCATTTTGTTGACTTCCTTTTCATCGATAATCTTTCTCCCTCCAAGGAAGTCAACGATATCTACAATCGTTTTTGTCGTTTTAGCTAACTCTTCGAATCCTGGGGTGAACTCGACAAGTGCACTGGACCCTTCTAAATCGAAAAATTCCGCATGGGCCCATTCGGTAAAATCATTAGCTTTCACCGACGTAAACTCGACTCGATCTAGCGTTATCATGGCAATTATGTAGATTATATCAATTGACACAGGGAATATTGAATGACCTTCTATCGAAAGTAGGTGATAGACTTGTCCTCGGTTTAGCCGATCGTCTATGGATAGCTTGATAACACACAATAAAGTCGGAACAAATAATCCGTCATTTCAAGACTCTTGTGTTACGGTGGATGGGTTGGATATACGCTATCGTAGATGGGGAGAAGAAGGCCGACCGGTTGTACTCGTGCATGGCTTAGCGTCTACCCGCCGAATTTGGGATCTCGTAGCCCCCTTGATCGCGCGCAATTCCCATGTTCTCGCACTGGATCAAAGAGGCCATGGAGATACTCATAAACCCACAGGGGGATATGATTTTCAAACCGTTGCTACTGATCTTAACGGCTTTCTCGATGCCTTAGACATTAAACATCCCGTGCTGGTTGGCCACTCATGGGGAGGTAACGTAGTCGTACAACACGCAGTGAGTTATCCAGAAGTAGCTGCCGGACTGTGTTTGATAGATGGGGGGACGATAGAGATTTCAAGTATGAATGGAATGACGTTGCCGGTAGCGCGAAAAAAACTGGCTCCGCCGGATTTTGCTGGTATGACGATTGGGCAACTTACAGCACTAATTCAGGAAAGAAACTTTGGGTATGAGATTACACCAGAAATAGAGTCCATAATTTTAGCGAATTTCGAATCGCTTCCTAATGGTACTGTCCGTGCCAGATTTCCGAGATCAAGCCATATGCTGGTAATAGATTCGATGTGGATTCATAAGCCGTCAGAGTTATTTTCAAGTGTGCGGTGCCCCGTGTTGATAATGCCAACTAGAAATAATCGCATTGAAAAGCCCTCTGAATGGCAAGCGGCTACTGAGATGCAGACCGTTGGAGCGAGCCAGTTACTGGCCAAGAGCAAAACAGTTTGGCTAGAGGATTCGGTTCATGATGTGGTGTTGCAGAGGCCGTCTCTCGTAGCGCACTTGATCAATGAATGGATTCAGTCAGTTTCCCTAGGATTGGTTAAGGAATGATGGCATGTGAGATTCTGTTTTGCCATTCCTCCCGACACAGCGGCGCGTTTTGTTCTGGCTAAGAGTATGGATCTGACAATTAACTAGTTTATGTATTAGGTTAGATGGTGGCTTGGAATAGATGTGTGGAGTCGGTAACCATTGACGTGTGGCTTTGCAACTGAGACCGGCGTAGTTTCATTACCGCCTGGCGATACATACCGGCTTTCCGAAGCAAGTCCGGTTGCTATTAAGGTTACGCTAACGCGTTTCTTCCAACTGGGATCTTGGACAACCCCGAATACTACGTTAGCCTCTCCGCTACTGGCCTTTTTAATTGCTCCCGCAATTTGGTGGATTTGATCCAACCCCAAATCTTTACCCCCCTTTACGTTGAGCAAGATCCCACGGGCTCCATGTACTGCTGTATCAAACAAGGGATTTGTCAACGCGGTATCTATGGCGTCCATTGCGGCGGATTTACCTTTGCCCTCACCCACAGCCATGAATGAAGGTCCACCGTTACTAATTACTGATTTAACGTCAGCAAAGTCTACGTTGATCATCCCGGGTGTTTCTACAATCTCAGAAATTCCTTGCACACCTTGACGCAATGCTTCGTCGGCCAAAACAAAGGCCGTCTCTAGTGAAACCTTAGATCCAAGTAAAGGTAGCAGCTTATCATTCTCTACAGTAATCAGTGTGTCGACTTTGGCACTGAGTTGGCGAAGCCCCTGCTGTGCTACTTCTTGACGTCTGGGACCTTCGAATGAGAATGGTATTGTCACAACGCCTACTGTCAAAGCACCCAGCTTTCGTGCCAGTCCAGCAACCGTTGCTGCTGCTCCGGTTCCAGTGCCGCCACCCATGCCTGCCGTTACAAATACAACATCAGCACCAGTGAGTAACTCCGCTACTTGAAGCTGGCTTTCACGAATAGCTTTGCGCCCGATATTCGGATTCCCTCCTGATCCAAACCCCCTTGTACTATTTGGGCCTATAGCACAGACGGAGACCCCATTCATCTGTTTAAGTGCCTGTGCATCGGTGTTAACGGCGAGGTAGTTGAGATTTGATGAAGTACAACGGGCCATACGTAGAACAGCGTTTCCTCCGGCGCCACCCACGCCGACTACCATGATTCGTATTTTGGAAATTTCTGAAGTTGACTCATTTTGAATAAATGGAACCGGATATTGGTTATTCAAACAAACCCGATTTAGGATTGAATGGTGCCTTATAAGGCTAAAAAAATTTGTCAGAATTCTTTTGTGCCAGATGGTCATGTTGTGTCTCATTGTATTTTTGACTCCAATTTCGAATTCGAAAAAATAAAAAGATAAGAAAGAGTGTTTGCTAGGCTGCTCTGCCCGAAATTACCGAAGCTACGGACAACAAAAAGTGTGGGATGTACCAGGTTCCATCATGACCAAAATTCACGACGGCAGTTCGATTGGTGACGCTCCGTATGAAACCGTGGACCCCATGGCGGGGTCCTCCAGCTATATTACCTGAATAAATGACCTTCCCTCCCGGCATTAGGTTAGCCAGTGAAGCGTGGGTGTTAAGGGCATTGATAGGTGGCATTCCAGGCATGACTAACTGGGTAGTGTTGGGAGGGTCGTTAATAGGATTCATATGTACGCCTCTTAGGTGTTTTTCTCCGATTAATTAGAACAAATTTAGAACAGAACGTGTGTTCTTGTCAAGTGTTGATCAACAAATGAGCGGATCTCAAGTCTAGGAAAGGAAAAATCATTCATTTAATGCCCTCAACAAATCCAAACAGCCCATTAGGGCGCTCCGTGGCGCCAAGAATGGTAAAATCGAACTTCAATCGAAATGGGGATTGATATGAGACTTCAGGGAAAAGTTGCAATTGTTACCGGTGCTGTCGGTGACGCTGGAGAGGCGCAAGCAAGACTCTTTGCACGAGAAGGAGCTGCAGTGTTGCTCACGGATATTCGTGAGTCTGAAGGTAGGTCATTAGCTGCGGATATAGCTGGCTTAAAAAATCATACAGCCTCTTTTTGTACACTTGATGTCACTGACGAAGATGCCTGGGGGTTTGCTATCAAAGAATGCGTTACTCGGTTTGGAAACTTGAATGTCTTAGTGAACAACGCCGGAGTAATTCAAAGTGAGCCGTTATTAGAAATCACCGACCAGGAGTGGGAACGTGTGATGGCGGTCAACACAAAGGGCGTATTTCTTGGGACTAAACACGCGATCCCAGCTATGAAAAATGCCGGCGGTGGCTCCATTATCAACATTTCCTCAACCTCTGGGCTACTTGCAGGTGGGCGCGGGGCTGCATATGGTACGTCAAAAGGGGCAATCAGAACGTTCACCAAATACGCTGCAGTCCAATACTCCAATGACGGAATCAGGTCGAACTCGGTTCATCCCGGTCCTTTCGAATCAGAGATGATTGCTGATATTTTGAGATCAACTGTAGATAAAGAGGCTTCGATCGCTCGTAGCCCTATGGGCAGATTAGGGAAAGTTGAGGATGTAGCGTATGCTGCGCTTTTCCTAGCTTCAGACGACTCCTCATACATGACGGGATCGGAACTTGTTGTCGATGGTGGGATGACCGCTCAATAAAGCTGGCCCAGTTCAACACTTTTTACCTGTACCATGAATTCTTCAATACCGCAGTTATAGGATTGCTTTGAAGGGGAATACCCTGATGAACAATTCTAAAATCGAAGAAAATTTCTTAGTGGATGTGACTTTTCCAATGACTATGACTACCTCATGTTCTTAATCTGAGTAGCTGTCTGATGACTCTGCTCGATTAGTGACTACGTGACTGATTCTTAAGTAGCCCTGTTACTTTAGCCATCTTTGGTTGCACGATATGGTTTAGGTTAGTTTGGACAGTGGTCGAAACCACCACGCTTTTTAAATGCGTACGTGTCAGACAGATGCGTATGTTCTAGACAAAGCCCTGTATACATGAATAGACTCTCGTTAGATCAATTTGGAAACAAGAACATATGTGAAAATAGGGCACCATGGGTAGGATAGCAATCGTCGATCAAAATCTGAAGCTTCATATCACGGACGTCCACGGTACCAATGTTGTTACTGTGGACGCTTTGGGGCAAGGACAAACGTGGCCTGTGTGGTCCCCATCGGGAGAGAGGATACTTTTTTCTAGTGCATCTGCAGGTAGCAATGGCCGGGGACACTTAGGAATTTATTCTTGGAACGTCAATGATGCTTCAACACACCTGGTATACAGGAACGAATTAGGTACGGATGCCATTGCCAAAAGAACTCCTCATTATTCTCAATGGTCACCGAATAGCTTTGATTTTTCATTCGTTGCTCAAACCATGGATGGTGGTTTGAGTTTGTTTCTAGGAAGCCTGGACCCAACTGAACAGCCGAAAAGAGTGCTCACCGGTAAACCGATGTTTTCATCTTGGTCGCCGAATGGAGCATATTTAATCGTGCACTCAGGATTCGACCACTTCCTTGTAGATCGGGAGGACGGCGATCAAGTAAAGAAAATTCCAAATAGTTCCTCAATGTACGCGGCACCCTCGTGGTCCCCAGTTGAAACCCTGATGGCCCTACTGATACAAGAGGGAGAGCAACGGCAGTCGCTTGTGGTCAGTGATGCACATGGAAGAACGGTGACTGTCTTGACTGAATTCTATGGTGTAGGGTCCTTTTCTTGGGCGCCCGACGGCCGGTCTATCGCTCTCTTACGGAACATTGAACAGGGATCCAAGTTTTATCCAGGACTATGGCTCGTGGATTCTGATGGCAAAGAAGAGCGGCAGATAACAGACGAACCCCTCATATGCTTTTACTGGTCGCCTGATGGATCTAAGATTGCCTGTGTTACCCCCTCAGGAGATACGAATGGATGGGTAAGGTGGACTGTATTAGACCTTGTGTCAGGACAGGTCCAACACCTCAATAATTTTCTTCCAACTACGGAACAACTCATGATGTTTCTTTTCTTTGATCAGTATTGCCAAACTCACAATCCCTGGTCACCAGATGGCCAGACGCTCATATTTGCGGGGATCGTTAGAAAAAGAGGAGAGCAACAGAATATTTCTCAAGGTGATGGGCCTTACATATTTGTACTAGATCCCAAGGGTAGTGAGCGGCTAATTCCAGTAGCTCAGGGGCCACTGGGTGTGTGGTCTCGTGGTGATAGTGGTGTTACCAGGGCTAATCGGACGGGTTTCTAACAAATACGGGCTGTGTCCACGCCTTCATAAAATTGGATGAAGTTATCGTTGCCCGAACGTAGCGTTCGTTGCCACGGATCCTGTAAACCGGAGTCATCGAGTTGCTGGTAGCTAGAGTCACACCGTTATGCCCAATGAATCGGGTCTCGAAAACGTTTTTGTACACGTTATTTAGGATTTCTATTGATATGGATTCCTGTGTTGCGTCTAGTCGTTTGAGTGTCACGCCTGTAGATGAATAGAAATCACCCGTTGACAAAGCATCGACAACGGCATCCTGAGTTAACTTTTGAGCGCGGACCACTATCCACCCCCTACCGGGATTGCTCATGTTTACAGAGTAGTCGTGGTAGTGATGAGAATCGTCAACGGCTGCGCCGAAGATTGGCCTACCTGCACTAAGCACACCGTCCCATATTTCCTCAGTCGAGTAGCTGCCAGGACCCCCGGCATTATTGGTTCCAGGGTGTCCATTGAAGATCTCCATCATAGTGGCGCCGACAATGTTCTTGATAGCGTGGTGGTCAAAAGCCCAATGGAAATTGGGGTGATTCAAAGATGCGATGCCACCAGCATCGATTATAGAGTTCACGTTCGCCTGAATAGTCTTGACTATACTGTCGCCATGAACGGGCTCGACAACCCTTGAGATTCCTATGGCTCCAAGGTGTATTGGGACGGTACCTTTCATAATACGGGCGGATACCTCCTCTCCAGGTATTAGAAGAGGTGATTTGAATTTACGCCGCCCTTTCCCGTACTTGAAGATCGTCAAGTGATTGTGGTCGCTAAGGACTAGAAAATCATATCCATGTTTACGGTACCAGCGTACAACATCTTCTGGCGATGCATCGCCGTCTGATTCATTTGTGTGGGTATGGATATTGCCTTTGTACCATTGAGATTCAGTCAATATAAGTTCCTTCTGTGGCTGTTCTGGGACTAGGGTGTGTTTATCTTCCTCGAAACCGTAGAGGCAGTCGCGTATGCTGTCAAGAGGGGACCACGAGAGGAAGCGCGAAGGCCGTACTTTCCATAATCTTAGTGGAATTCTTGTCAAATCCGCGAGAGATAAATGTTGCTGAATCAGCCTCAGAAGAACCGTTTCTCAGTCAATAAATTGGGGGATGTATAACAAAAGTCAAACCCTGGCGAATACGGCTGATCTTATACTACTGGGTCATTTTTGGTAGTAACAGTTTGACCGTAGCTATTAGTCGATGCGCCGTATTGCAGGATAAATCTTGAACATGGCTATGGAGGTACCGATACATCCTATTCCAAATATTATCTGGGCTAGTTGCGGCCCAATACCTGCTGCTAAAAATCCTGCTAATGTGCCGCCAAGCGTTGTCATTCCCCGATCCAAGCTAAGCAATCCAAGAACACGCCCGCGCATACCCATGGGAGCTGACTCTACTAGAACCGCATTCACAATTGGAAACACCGCTGAAGTAGTGACACCCAAAATAGCAGCTATCACGAAAACTAGAGTTAATGAGTCGAGGTAGCTAACCGCTGAGAATAGAATGAGCATTATACCTAGTGATGTAAGTGTTGTAAGGATCAACACCCCTCTTTTCCGATTAGGGTTTACGGACGCTAGGGAAAGCGCACCAATCACTCCTCCAATGCCGGTAATAGACATTAGGTATCCAAATCCGGACTCCCCAATGTCAAGAATCTGTGTAGCGAACAATGGGCCGAAGACAGACATAAAAGTCATCCCGAAAGTGAAATAGCCCATGGAGGCTAGCAGGATGCTTTTAACTGCGTCATTGGACCACGCGAACCGGAATCCTTCGAGGAGATCTATTCCGACTCTTTTTATGCCTTGGTATCCAGGTCTGACATGAGAAGGTATTTGGAGCACCCAAGTCGAAATAACAGCAGCTGCATAGAAAAAGGTGATTGTTATGAAGACCAATTCCAAGCCGCCTAAAGCGATGATCAGGCCAGCACATCCGGCACCCACTATGCGCATGACCTGGATGCTCCCTGAGCTTAGAGCCATCGCGTTGGTAACGAGATTCTTTGGTACTAGGCTAGGGATCATAGCCCTACGGGCGGGTTGATCAAAAGCCATGGTGATACCACGTATGAAGGTGAACAAATAGATTTGCCACAGTTGTATCAAGTCGGTTACTACTAAGGCTGCAAAGATAATAGAGAGAACCAGCACACCTAGTTTCGTTATCAATAAAACAATCCGGCGGTCGAAGTTATCAGCAATTACACCCGCGAGTGCTCCAAAAGCCATTGTGGGTACAGTGCGGGTGGCCATCACAAGACCTAGGTGTACTGGTGATCCAGTCATTGTAAGGACCAGGAGAGGGCGTGCGACCATGTCGAGCCAAAGCGCGGCAGCGTGCGTTGTCTGGCCGAGAAGAAGATATGTGAAATTACGGTATGCCAGAGACGCGAACATCTTTTTGTTAATTCCTGTCTTGCGTATGGACTATTGTATGTCCGATTTGATTGATAGAGTCGCAAGCTTAGTATAGGCGATCACTGTTAGTTTCAAGAATTTGGCCCTTGACGAGAATTTTGGTCGGCGCTAGGCTTGGTTTACGTCTTTCGGAGGTGCCGAATTGATGAAGGGGATGGTACACACTGTGTTGGGTCCGGTCGCTCCTGAGGACTTAGGTCGTACGAGTACCCATGAGCATTTCCTATTGGATTTTACCCTGGTTTTTGCGGCACCTACTGCAGCGGGCGAGCAGTTTAGGGCCTACGAGCCAGTAACCATGGAGAATCTCGGGTGGGTCAATTACGATCCGATGCGAAGCTATGACAACCTGATTACCATTGACGAAAACGAAGCCATTCAGGAGGGGATACTTTTTAGGCGAGCGGGCGGCAAAACAATTGTGGACACGACGTCTGTTGGGATCAACCGCGATCCCTTGGCTCTCGCTCGTATTTCTAGAGCTACGGGTGTTAACGTGGTGATGGGTAGTGGATATTACATTGGTATGGTGCATCCCAACAATATGGATGATAAGACTGAAACGGAGATTGCGGATGAGATCATTTCGGATATTAGAAAAGGGGTTGGAGGAAGTGGCATCAAGTCCGGAATCATAGGGGAGTTGGGCTGCTCACTGCCGCTGTCACCCAATGAGCGTAAGGTATTGCGCGCAGGCGCCCACGCGCAGCAGGAGACCGGCGCCGCCATTACGATTCATCCCGGCCGGGACGACGCGGCTCCATTTGAGATAATAGAAGTGTTGAAGGAAGCGGGGGCTGATGTAAGTAGGGTAGTGATGGGCCACATTGATCGGACGATCTTTGACCTAGACACGCTGTTACGTTTAGCGGGATTGGGTTGCTATCTGGAGTATGACTTCTTTGGTTGGGAGATATCACAATTCTCCTTATCGGAGAGGGATATGCCAAACGATGGTATGCGTCTCGAATTCATAATGGAACTGGTCAACCACGGATATGGTAATAAAGTGGTTATTGCGCAGGATATGTTTGGAAAACACCGTAAGGTTAAGTATGGTGGACATGGCTTCGCGCACATTATGGAAAACATAGCCCCGAGGCTGCAAGACAAACTCGGATCCACCGATGCTGCGGAGAGAATTTTGACTTGGAATCCAGCAGAATTGCTGGCTTTTGTTTAGACTCTACAAAATCGGCAAAACTACAGGCATCCCCGTTGGCTTTGGTCAAAAACCTTGTTAAACCCCACACGGTGATCCCTGGGGCAGTTTAATTTTTGCTGATTCTGATTCCCGAATATCGTGACACGGCTCCGGATCCGATATCCATTGGGCTTCTCAAGCCTCCATTGAGCCGACTTCGATTGCAATAGAATGGATTGAGTTGTTGGCATATCCTCTGAAGTTCCAAGGGATCGAAGGTGGTTGGGTGTTCCCTGCGTCATCGTAGGCGCGCGCGGAGATTATGTAATGGCCTGGTTTAAAGTCACAGAAAGGGAACGTCCATTGATGCCACGCGGCTGATGTGTCGTTGGGTTGGAGATCCGCTGCGCTCCATGTACGTTCTCCGTCTGTGCTTATCTCAACCTTTACTATGTCCCCTTCGCCTGACCAGGCTACGCCTTGAATGGAATATTCTTTTGATCTTATGACATGGCCATGCCTCGGACTCGTAACTAGCGACTTGACCTGAATCCTCTCAACCGGAGTCCATTCGGTTCTGTGGGATATCCCTTCGCCGATATGTACATATCGGCGACTCTGAAAGAATCCATCAAAGGGTTTCACTATAGCCGTGATTTTTTCAAGCCACTTCACCGATGCCATCCCATACCAATTAGGAACGATTAATCTGAGTGGAGAGCCATGGGATTGGCTCAGGGATTCCCCATTCATTTCGTATGCCACAAGAGTAAGAGGTCGCAAGGCCTCTGATACGGGGAGACTTCGTTGGTATTGCACTTGTAATGTCTCGCCTTCCTCCTCCTCCTCACCGTTATCCGCTCCTGTGAAGAGAATTTCAGTAGCCGAAGGTTTTAATCCTGCCGTGATGAGTAGATCTTTGAGAGGTACACCTTTCCAAACGGCGTTGCCCACCGCGCCATGTTCGAACTGGATTCCTTCAGCTGGTGGGTTGGCATATGATCTGCTGTTACCCGCGCACTCTAGTGTCACAGCCGATTCGGTCGCTGGCATTTTCAATATCTCTTGGTAGTTGAGTGAGAGCGGGCTACCGACCTCTCCATCAATGATCAGTTCTACTGAAGTGGGTTCCAAGGTGGGTGTTTCAGTAAAATGATTACGTATGTAGAAGCGATCGGTTGGAGTGATCCAAGTATCTAGGGCGGTAAGTACTGTTTCCTGCGCGGCGGGGATTTCGGATTTTGTATTGAGAGGTTGTTGGTCGTATTCTGTGTTTGGCTTGTTCAGTGTGATACTCCCTGTCGATTTGTAAGATAATACCATGAGGATGAGTTCCCTGTAGATGTACATAACTAGGTTTGAGATAGGGTCACGAAATACCGTCATTGAGGCTTTGGAATACAGTTGAGTTAAGGTGTGTTTTAGTTTGCTATGAAGATGCATCTTGTAGATGGGACA
>JASMAO010000138.1 GCA_030754315.1 SAR202 cluster bacterium | reverse complement strand
TACGTTATAGATGAAGTCGCGCCTGCCGCCACTGCCAAATCAAAATCGTTTACCGCTTTAACGAACTCTCCAAGGCTGATGTACGCATTGCCTCGATCCCCGTATATCGCGGGATCTTCGGGAGCGAGCCTGATAGCATCTGTGAAGTCTCTAATAGCTTCTTCAGGGGAACCGCTAGCACGGTAAGACACACCCCTATAAATATATGCGCCTACTAGGTCAGGATCGAGGTTTATGGCCTCCGTGTAATAAAATATCGCCCAGTCAGGTTGGCCAAGAATCCTGTGGCTGTTTCCACGATTGAAATATGGATCTGGGAAATTCGGTTTCAGCCTGATCGCTGCTTCAAAATCCATTATTGCGACTTGAAATTGACCGAGTGCTTGGTATGTCATACCTCTTTTATTCAGCACTTCCGCACTACTCGGATCCAGTGCCACAGCCTCGGTGTAAGCTGTAACGGCTGCCATTAATTGATCGTCCTCGGCCAGATCGTCACCTTCTTTAACCGCCTTTTCAAAACCTGTAGCGAAACCACAGGAGACACACAGCAAAGCGAGGCAAAGTATTATTAAGGTGATAAGGGCACTACCCCATCCGCATTTTCTGAACAATCTAGGCGATGGATGCATATTTCTCATAATCAATCTAAATTTCTGCAGTTGTATGTGGACGATGTCTGAAAGACAGCATTCCTGTTAGAGAAAAACTATTCCAATCTCTAATACACATCTAGAGTGAACACCTTGCCTTGACCGGTTTCTTTAAAGTCAAATACGGATTTCTCAAGTCGCTGCGTGAGTTGATGATCCACCAAAAGTATTTTCACACCGTCCATCCCAAACCCATAGTCACCATGCTCTTCTTCGTCTAAGACAATTCCGAAATCTCCAGGTTGTTCCCACCTCGGTGGTACCGCTAGACGAAGGTGTTTGCCCGGAGGCAAGTTTCGCTCCTCAAAAATCCGTTTCAGCTCTGCTTTGGCAGCGTCCGTTACAGTAAACATAAATATTGAACTACCCGCTTATGCCTAACCATCCGCTATTGACAAAAATGTACTCGAGCCCAGCAAGATTAACGTTCACTATTTATAGTACCACTCACTCCAAGAAAGAACGGACGTAACCTAATAGGCACCTTAAGTGTGCCATCAGAGTGCCTGCTTACTAGTACCGATGGAAAAAACGACAGCCGCCGTTGCCAGTATAACTGCCACAAGAAGGGTGTCGCTAAAAGCCCCGGCGATCGCAGACGTCTCCATTCCTGTTTTAGCTAAGTGGAACGGTTCCCGAATCGCGAATATTGCACCCGCGAGAGTCACCCCAACAGAAAACGCAATGTGACGACCCATTGCTACCGAAGCTGAAGCAGTTCCTAGGCGTTCCTTTTGAACAGAACCCATAATGGTACTGGTAACAACAGGTTCGAAGAAGGCGCTCCCAACACCAGCTGAAGACAGGGCAAGAAAGAGTGCCAAATCCGCCGTGTTTAGCCCAATGGTGCTGAGCCAGAACAACGACATGGCCGTCAAACAATTCCCAAAAAGGAGAAATGGCCTTGGGCCAAATCGATCGGACAGGTGGCCTGCAAAGGGGGCACAGAAAACGCGTCCTAACACAAAACCTGCGAGGAAAACCCCCATCTTAGAGGCTGAGAATTCAAGGGAATTGACCAAGAAGAACGGAGCTACCAAAAGAATAGGTCCGTGGGACAAGTAATGTGAAACCAAAACCAAAAGAGCAAATGTGTATTGGCGGCTCTGAAAAAGGCTAATGTCTATGATTGGGCGTGCTGATCTCTTCTGTGTCCAAACGAGCAAGGGTAATGAGCCCAAAGATATAAGAGTCAAAGAGATCACATAAATCGATTCAAATCCGTGCCTACCGCCTTGATTTAATGCCAATAATAATGTTCCCAAGGTAACGAACAATGCTGTAGCACCAAGAAAATCAATTCGGAATTTTCCTTCCCCATTGCGGTCAGGAGTAAGCATCGTCCATGCCATGATCGAACCCAGCAGTCCTACAGGGGCGCGTGTGTAAAAAAGCGCCCGCCAATCCAATGAATCCAGTAAAAATCCTCCGAGTAGGGGGCCAACAGACAGGCCTATACCAACAACCGCACCAGATATCCCCATAGCTTTTCCTCGTTCATTAGACGGAAAGCTATTCGTTATCAGTGCATTTAAGTTGGATAGCGTCATTGCAGAGCCGATCCCCTGTACTATGCGAGAAGCAATAATTTGCCACACCTCTAGAGATGCTGCAGCAAGCAACAATCCAACCGTAAACACTAGGTATCCAACGGAGAAGACACGCCGTCTGCCGAAAACGTCACCGAGCCACCCCATCGTTAGTAACAAACCCACGTTGGTGACCCAGAACGCAACATTTACCCATAGGACAGTCGACGCGTCGGTATCAAATGCTTCGACCAGAGCGGGAAAGGCAGCACTGACCATGCCTCCATCAAGTGTCGACATGAGAGTACCTATAGAAAGCACACCCAACGCTGTCCACTTGCTGTTAGTAATCATTTCCCCCGCACTTTTCTAGCATACATCCTTTTCGATGCGCGTCTTGGGTTATTGATTCAGGAAACAGAATGTAATAAGTTGTCGATGCCACAAAATATTTTTGCGGATCCCGGCCAAATAACTAAATTCGAGGAGACAGCTAATGCCCAGTAAAGACGATATTTCTTTGATTGCTCATCTTATGCGCAGGGCAGGATTTGGCCAAAGGCGTGATGAAATTGAGCGTCTTGCAAGTGATGGATATGAAAACACCGTCGAAAGACTACTAGACCCTGAGTCACAACCGGATGTAGACATGTACATGATGGGTCGGTATCACCCTTGGACTGACCATCCTTCGTCTATAGACCATCATCAATCGCGTTGGATATACCGAATGGTGATGGGGAAAAGGCCTTTAGAAGAAAAAATCGTGCTGTTTTGGCACCATGTATTCGCAACTGGTAATGCCAAGGTAGAAAACATTGATGAAATGGCAACAGAAATCGACCTATTCCGAGACCACGGTATGGGTAATTTCCAAACCTTATTAGAACGATTGGCAAAAAATCCGGCCATGATTCGATGGTTGGATAACAATGAGAATCACAAGCGCGCCAACAATGAGAACTGGGGTAGGGAGTTATTGGAGTTGTTCTCACTCGGTGTAGGGTATTACACAGAAGATGATGTTAAACAGGCTGCACGCGCCTTCACAGGTTGGACATACACCCCACGCAAAGTGGTGATGCCTTGGAAAAAATACCCTTGGTCCTTTGATTATCAACCTTATGATCACGATTCCGGCGAAAAGAGCTTTCTAGGCCATGAAGGCAGATTCAACGGTGACGATGTGGTTGAGGTTGTAGCGCGTCAACCGGCGACAGCGAGATTTATTTCACGGCATTTATACAACTTCTTTGTGGCCGATGAGCCCCAGGTACCAGCGTGGCCATTCGAACCTCCACAGGATCGTACAGCCATCGATACCCTTTCAGAAGCATTCGTCCGTGGTGGATACGAAATGAAGCCGGTTCTGAGAACATTGTTTAATTCAGATTTCTTCAAAAATGCTCTCTACAAACGTGTTAAGAGTCCTGCAGAAGTTGTAGCAAGTGCTCTCATCTTAACCGGCGATATGAATGGACCAGATCCGAGATGGGGAGACTTGCCATCTGTTCAATCACTGATGGGACAGATCATCTACGATCCTCCAAGCGTCGAAGGATGGCACACGGGCAAAGAATGGATTAACAGCGGAGCGATGATGAACAGGGTCAACTTCGTGGCAGATCGAGTTAGTGATACTGACTTACCAGGGGTGAAAGCAATTATCCAAAAGATATCAGAGATGAACGGTTCGTCAATGAATCCAGAACAACTAGTTCAGCATTGCCTCGACCAGATGGGACCTATGGAAATATCTGACGAAACACGACAGGAATTGTTGAAGCAAGTCGAGATTGATGGAATCGCATCGTGGTCAACTGAAAAGGAGTACAAAGCTTCCTCTAAAAGAGTGGCAGATTTACTGGCATTAATCGCAGGTACGCGGGAATACCAATTCGCATAAAAACGTGTCGCAGAAAGATCTCCATAAAGAATTTCGAGGAGTAATATAGTGTCCATGATCACCACTTCGGTTGCGGGACGTACTTGGCATTTCAGTCACGCACTCGGCCGAAATACTGCTGAACACAACGGCCAGACCGGGGGGTATGGGTACCCGGTGGACGTGGCGATAGCCCCTGATGGGTTCCTTTTCGTATTGAGCAAAGGGTGGGGGAAAGAGGTCGAAGGATACCACACAGACATTTACAGACGGATTGGTAAAACAACCATAAGCGAGAATCACGTTGGTGATTTCGCTCGACGTGAATTCACATCACCAGCCGGCATTGCCGTCTCACGAGATGGAAATGTCTATGCAACTGATGAACATGAAAACGAGGTACTGGTATTCTCACCAGATCGGATTCAGCCATTTGCTCAATTCGACCCCTCTGGGGAAACAATCAATCGTTGGGGAAAGACGGGTTCAGCCCTAGGTTACCTCGATGCTCCGTCTGGCATAAAGTTCGACTCCAAGGACAACCTCATCATAAGTGACAGTGGAAACGACCGCATACAAAAATTTACCAAGAATGGTGAATACATTGATAGCTGGGGCGGCCACGGTACGAGCAAAGGCGAATTCAACAGGCCGTGGGGTATAGGAACAGACAGGGACAATAACGTGTACGTGGCGGATTGGGGTAATAACCGAATCCAAAAATTCACAGAAGACGGTGAATACTTGATGAGCTTTGGCGCATCCGTCGATGATGGGAGTAATCTAGACCACCCTGCAGCAGTTGCAGTAGACAGTGATGGTGACGTATATGTATCAGACTGGGGCAACCGTCGCATACAGATATATGAACCCGGCGGCGACGTGATTACTGCATTATACGGCGATGTTATCAAACTTTCTAAAGCGGGGGAGTACCTTTTAGGACGTAACGGTGGTCTATATCGTGGACTATTCGACACAATGGATGACGCTATGACCCGAGTTAAGAAATTTGATCGGCCTGGCGGCTTAATTATCGATGCTAACAACCGTTTGATCGTTACAGACATATGTGGAAGATTACAGGTCTACATTAAAGACAACGACTGGATTGACCCTATACCTCAGTAAGCAAATGTCTCGGACACCGGGATATATCGATGGATATTTCAAAATGATTACAACTTCCGCTGCTGGTCGTACATGGCACTTTAGCCATGCACTAGGTCGTCCAACAGGTGAACATAATGGAGCACCCGATGGATCTTATACAGGTGGATCCTACTACCCTATGGATATTGCCATGGCGCCGGATGGTCACATCTTTGTCATCAGCAGGGGAATAGGTTACGAGCTTGAGGGTTATGGCGGTGACGTGTTGCTTCGAATCGGTAAGACAACCATAGATGAAAATCACATAGGGGATTTCGCACGGTGCGGATTTGTTGGGCCTGCTGGAATCGCCATTTCCCAAGATGGTAATGTGTACGTGACAGACGAATTCGAAAACACTGTGAGCGTCTTTGCTCCTGATAGAATCCTAGCTTTCCCAGATCATAGACCAGATGAAAGCATAAATAGGTGGGGCATCGCCGGATCTGCGATCGGACAGCTCACTAATCCATCAGGAATTGTATTTGACGCTGATGACAATATACTGATTAGTGATAGCGGAAATCACCGAATTCAAAAATTCACAAAAAATGGCGATTACATCTCCAGTTGGGGAAAGTACGGTCCTGGTGAAGGGGAATTTAAAAGACCGTGGGGACTATGTCTCGATAATGACCAAAACGTCTATGTCGCTGACTGGGGCAACAATCGTGTCCAAAAATTCACGGCTACTGGTGATTATACGATGACCTTTGGTTCATCAGTCGATGACGGGAGCGATTTAGACCATCCCTCGGCGGTCGCAATAGACAGCGATAATGACGTATACGTATCGGACTGGGGCAACCGCCGCATACAGATATATGAACCTGGCGGCGACGTGATTACGGCATTGCACGGGGATGTTAATAAACTGTCCAAGGCAGCAGAATACGACCTAGGTCGTAATGGTGGCGTGTATCGACAGATTTTCGATGGCATTCACGACGCGATGTCAATGGGTAAAACCTTTGAACGTCCTCATGGACTTGTTGTGGATAATAAGAACCGCCTTATCGTTGCGGATAGTTGCGGCCGTTTGCAGATCTATATCAAAGACAATGATTGGGTAGACCCTCTCCCCGCATAGCTAATGCCACTCATCCCAAATTTCTTGAACCCTTTAGGTAATATTCCTGCAACAAACATACTAGCTATACAGCACCAAAAGTTGATTGAATAAATCAGAGTAGCCGATAGCCCATTCAGAACACATATTGGCCGATATCAGTGTGATAGGTATGGGTATTATGGAACATGGAAGGGTCGACCAACATGCATTTTACGCACGTGGTCGTTACTGATAGTATTTCGTTGAATTTTACATACACTATCCATGGGAGAGACTAGCAAATGGGGCTGACTATAGGTAGCGGCAATTTTATATACGACCATCTGGATTCCTGGCAAAAACTTCCAAACGGCATGAGGTTGATAGAAACTCCAGGACTTGCAGTGAATTCTATAGATGAAGTATATGCACTGACACGAAATACGGACCACCCCGTTATGGTTTTCGACAGAGAAGGTACCTATCTGCGCTCCTTCGGTAAAAACGTGTTCAGTAACAGAACACACGGCGCTATGTTCGGACCGG
>JASMAO010000137.1 GCA_030754315.1 SAR202 cluster bacterium | reverse complement strand
CTGGCATTGACCGCTGTCCGGCGTCCCACAAAGCCTCAAAAACTTGTTCATATGACATTTCGGAGACTTCGGTCATACGGACTATCTCAGGAGCTGACCAGTAGTGCGGTGTCACATCTGGGAACCGTTTCTTCGTTTCAGAAACCATTTTCAAGTAATAGTCCAGTTGAAGGTCTGAGTTTAGCCCCCCTTGCATCAACACAGTCCTAACGCCATTTTTGCGAGCGCGTTCGATTTTATCCATGATTTGCTCAACGGTATAAGTGTAGGCAGACGGATCATTCGGATCTGTTCGGTAAAACGCGCAAAAGGAGCAATAAGCGTCACATAGATTGGTGTAGTTAAGGTTCGTGTCGACCACATAAGACACATCCTTACTTGGATTATGCTTTTGACGCCAATAGTCCGCGAGCGGGGCCAAATCCAACAATTCAGCTTCTCGCAAGAGCCATAAGCCTTCTTCACCCGTAATCCGTATGCCTGAAAAAATCTTGTCTTTAATCTGTTGGAGCATTTTTCCTAAATTTCGAACATCTATCACGATGTTTAAATAACCTTTTCCTACCTTAGTAATTCGACGGCCGTGAAATCAGGGCGCCAGGTCGGCAATTGATCAAGTCTTCGCTGAAATTCCTTTTGCCCCGACCGCTCATTCTCGCCGAGGAAATATGAAAAATTTCTCACATAGTCACTTACATCTGATTCCGTCAAGAAATGATTTGCGCGGAATCTACTTATTTCATCAATAGTGCGTATACCCTCCTGTGTGGCCTTCAACAACTGCCTCTCAAGTTCATATGCCTGTTCAATCGGGACATCGGTACGAACAACCCATTCTGCAAACACAAATGGTTTGCCGGTCAAAGAAGTCCAAGCAGTGCCGAGGTCGTAAATAAAATCATAATCAGATGAATAGCGGCGCTCCAGTGCAGGGTCACCAATCCACAGTGCGGCTTCATGGGAACAGTCCACTCCAACAAATTTATGGTCCGATACGTTCCAAAAATCATTAAATAACACTCGTAACAATTGAATCGAAGTCGCTGTGTGAGATGTCACCGCAACATTCGTACCGGACAATTTTTCAACCGGCACTCGGGAAAACAAAAACACACTTTTCGCGGCCCCGTGAGAAGAAACGCCCAAATCGCCCAAAGAGCGGACTTGACCACCCATACGCAAAATCTCCACCAGTGGAAGAGGACCAGCCGCTAGTTCCCCACGTTCCAGGGACGCGGCCATCGCACGCGGAGGCATAGGGACTAAGTTAAAAGAACTTTTAGAAAGTTTCCAATAGAAAACCTCTGAATTTAGATAGGTCATGTGCCCAATTGAAAGCAATGGCTGATTAATGTTCATACACCTTAATCTCGTTGTACAACGCATCGCGTTCCACGGGAATACGCCGTGCGTCTCGGATAAATGACGCCATTCGCTCTCTGGCTTGCCCTGTTGGAGATTCGGCAAGTGCCGCATGAGCGATACGTTCTTTTCCTATCGTTCCATCCAAGTCGTTCGCACCAAAATTCAAACCGACACTTGCAGTGGCTTCACCTAGCATCACCCAATAACTTTTTATGTACTTAATGTTGTCAAGAATCAAGCGAGCTGCAGCAATCATCTTAAGATCGTCCATCGCAGGTGTATGCCGAGGGCGTAGCTTGGTCATTCCAACTTGATACTCCAAGGGAATAAACGCTAGAAATCCACCGGTTTCGTCTTGAATGTTACGCAAGCGAATTAAATGCTCAACACGCTCTTCGAAAGATTCGATATGTCCATAAAGCAACGTACAGTTTGTTGGTATATCCATACGGTGCGCCGTTTTATGTATTTCAGTCCATCGGTCTGCATTTGCCTTACCAGGAAGTAAAATCTTGTGAACGCGCGATGAAAACACCTCAGCGCCACCACCGGGCATCGACTGGAGACCGGCTTCCTTCAAGATTGCCAAAGACTCCTCAGGCATGACTTTCCAGCGACGTTGGAAGTAATCAATCTCAGATGCAGTAAACCCCTTGATCTGAACATGCGGCGCCTTCTCGTGGATAGCTTTGATCATCTCAACGTAATACTCAAACGGCCATATCGGGTGATGCCCTCCGACGATATGAATCTCGTGTATATCGTCGTCCACATGGTCCAAAATTTCCTCAATAGACATCTCGTAAGCGTCACTATCACCTGGTTTTTTTGCAAAATCACAGAACTTACAACTGAGCACGCAAATGTTAGTTGGATTTACGTGTCGGTTAAGAACGAAGTAGACCTTGTCACCTGTGATCCGCTTTTTCGCGAAGTCGGCCATACGCCCTACCCCGGATAAATCATCTGTGTCAAGTAAAGTAACTCCCTCAGAACTTGAGAGCCGCTCTCCAGCTTGAACCTTGTCCCAAATTGGAAATAACCGTTTATCTGAGAGGTTGATTTCAACCTGAAGTTCAGGATCAGCTACTTCGAGTATCGGGACCATTCCGAATCTACTTTCTTTATTATTTTAGGGTCCATAACCAAAGGTTTCTGGTAACCCTGTTTCCAGGTTGCATCTATTCCCATAACTCCTGAATACACCGGGGCAAGACCTCGAAATTCAGTATCCGTAAAAATAACGTCAAGTACAGCATCGAATCTTGTAAATATCCCCCAAAGGAGACTCTCATCGTCCTCGATGTCCACGTCATCGGAAACGGCGACGACGATCTTAACTCCAATTAAAAGGGGGTTGTCCACTAACCTCTGCACAACCTGTCTCCCCTGATCCGATACCTGAACTACCAGCATCGTCCGCCCTACAAGTCTGTATTTATAAACAACCGATGATATGGATGAGAGATTCGACGGCAAAGCCACCGCAGTAAGACTCCCTTCACCTGATGGGCCGGCCGTCGCATCAAGGATCATCTTGGAGCCCTTGTGCGTGGCCTCTCCTGTGAAATCCAACGTGTCAGCTGCTGTGCGAGCGATCAGATGGAAGTCTTGATCTGGATCAAAATTTCTACGAATCGCCTGGATCACCTGGCTGGGATCCCTTGGATTTACATCGGGACCCACAAGCACAAGGTTCTTTGTCAGGGAAAGTTGCCCGTCGCCTAATAATCCAAGTGCTGTTTTGATTGGTTCCCGCTGATAGCGAGGATCGACAGAAACAACAAACAAGTT
>JASMAO010000136.1 GCA_030754315.1 SAR202 cluster bacterium | reverse complement strand
CTTTGAGCTAAAAGCTGCCAATCAAAGGCCTCGCCTGCTATAAAGTATCTGAATGTTTTACCCCTGTAGACTTCTTCGGTGACTGACCATGCCCCAATAGCATCCATAAGACAGTAAACCCAATCGTTGCCACGTTGAATATCTTCTTTTAACCTGTCGATCACATCAATCAAACTATTCACTCCTCAGAGCATAAAAAAGATATACAGTACGGTTACGATGAAGGCTAGTAATATCAGTCATTTAAGCATGACAGTTCTTGTTCTTCTTAAAGCTACCGCATGGGCAAGAATCATTTCTACCTATCTTTTGTTTACCACTTGGTGATCTTAATGGCTGACCAGATGGTTGTGATTTCTGGTTAATATTCCGAGCTGCGAAATTTGAATTAGATGGATTAGACGGTGTTCCCTTTTGAGTTCTTGGTTGGCTATTACGATTGGATAAATCTACATGGAATATAGAGCGTGAAATATCATGTTGAATTTGGCTTAACAAAGATTCAAATTGATCCCTCGCCTGTTTTTTGTACATTACTAAAGGGTCACGCTGTCCAAATGCATAAAGACCGGTCCCCTGCCTAATCTGCTCCATAGATGTCAGATGTTGAATCCAATTAACATCGATAAACCTCAGCATCAATTGCTGTTCAATCTTCCGAGTCAATTCACTAGACATTTCTACTTCTCTGGTTTCATACTTGTGATGCAAATATGAAGCAAAGTAGTCTTCTATATCGTCCGAGGTCATTTCTTTCATGGCTGAACTATCTTTTGCATTAGAATCAATCGGTACTATAGAAGATATATCCTTTAGCATGTTTTCTAGCTCCCATTGATCCCTTGAAACACCATAAACATAATTATCAATAGTTTGTCTCACTTCTTTTTCAACCATCTCTAAGATGTTTTCTTTAATATTTGTGCCTGCGAGCACTTTGGATCTTTCTTTGTAAATAATGTCTCTTTGAGTATTAATTACATCATCGTAGTCGACCAGATGTTTCCTCATATCAAAATGAAATGCTTCGACTTTAACCTGAGCATTCTCCAATGTTTTTGAAATCATCTTGTTCTCTAGGGGAGTATCTTCATCAATGCCCGTCCATGACATAACTGATTTGATCGCGTCTCCAGCAAATCTTTTCAAAAGGACATCTTCAAGCGATATATAAAATCTCGTACTCCCCGGATCGCCCTGCCTTCCTGCCCTGCCTCGCAATTGATTATCAATTCTTCGCGCATCATGCCTCTCAGTTCCAATCACATGTAGACCTCCCAGTTTTAGCACTGCCTGATGGTCTTTTGCCCATTCATCATTGCTGCGAGAAACCTGGCTTCCTCCCAATATAATATCGGTACCTCGGCCAGCCATATTTGTAGCTACAGTAACCGCCGCCGGTCGGCCTGCTTCAGAAACAATTGCTGCTTCCTGCTCATGATGCTTTGCATTTAAAACCTGATGCTTGATACCGCGTTTGTTTAACATGTCGCTTAATGCTTCTGATTTCGCTATGTCTACGGTGCCTACCAAGACCG
Organism: SAR202 cluster bacterium; assembly: GCA_030754315.1. Lineage (GTDB taxonomy): Bacteria > Chloroflexota > Dehalococcoidia > Lucifugimonadales > JASMAO01 > JASMAO01. Next base: position 6,183 of record JASMAO010000136.1, on the reverse strand, counting down.
GTTGTCCTTTAGAGTGCCGCTCACTAATTTCATTTACCACAGCTTTAAACTTGGATTTCTCCGTCCCATACACCAAGTCGTTTTGATCCAACCGTGCATTTGGTGCATTAGATGGCACAGTAACAACATCTAATTTGTAAATTTTCCAAAATTCTTCTGCTTCTGTTGAAGCTGTACCAGTCATGCCCGCTAATTTTTCATATAGCCTAAAATAGTTTTGCAAGGTAATAGTCGCATACGTAATTGACTCGCGCCGAACTTCAAGATTTTCTTTAGCTTCCAACGCTTGATGCAGTCCTTCTGAATACCTGCGACCAGGCATAAGCCTACCAGTGAATTCGTCGACGATCACTACTTGACCATCTTTTACAACATAGTCCCGGTCTCTTTCAAAAATCGCCTCAGCTTTCAGGGAATTCTCCACAAATGCTACCGTCCTAACGTTTTCCTCACTGTAGAGATTTTTCACCTTTAGCATCTGCTCCAACTTGTCAATTCCATCAGGAGTTAATGATGCAGACCGATGTTTTACATCAATTGTGTAATGTAAATCCTGTTGTAAAGTAGGACCGAGTTTAGCGAATCTTTTATAGTCACTCGGTGAATCTTGAGATGGCCCACTAATAATCAAGGGAGTTCTAGCTTCGTCAATCAATATATTATCCACTTCATCGACGATAGCATAAGACAACTCAGGTTGAACTTTTTGACTTAGGTCGTTGACCATATTGTCTCGCAAGTAATCAAATCCGAATTCATTGTTGGTGCCATAGGTTATATCTGCTCTGCAGGCATCATGCCGTGCCGCCGATACCATGTGGTCTTCTCCAGTATCATCAGGTTTATCAGTAGAATACATCAAAGCTCCTTGATTCTGTAAAGCTCCAATGCTTAGCCCTAAAGTTGAATAGATCGTACCCATCCAATTTGCATCCCGACGGGCTAAATAATCATTAACTGTAACCACATGCACTCCGTTACCTGAAAGCGCATTTAAATAGGCTGGAAGAGTCGCGACTAAAGTTTTACCCTCTCCAGTTTTCATTTCGGCTATCCTGCCCTGGTGTAAAGCCACACCGCCTAATAGCTGGACATCAAAATGACGTAATCCGATCGATCGAACTGAAGCTTCCCGTACAGTAGCAAAGGCTTCAACTAGCAAATCTTCTAACGTCTCCTCTTGTTTTAAACGCGACCTAAATTCTGTGGTTTTATCACGCAATTCTTGGTCAGTTAAAGCTTGAAAATTAGGCTCTAATTCATTGATCTCCTCAACAAATTGTTGAAGATCTTTTATGACTCTTTCATTCGAGTCGCCTAGAAGATTTGTAAAACGCTTAAGCAAGACAATTAAACTCTATTGAGGAATATACTATTCAATACCTAAATTATACCAATGAAATTTGTCCTATATAGAAAATTTTCGTTTAATTTTAAATAAAAAAAAGATTCACTAGCTACAAAAGCTAGAAAATAGGTTCAACCAACTCCTGTTTTAAGTTTTTGTATTATGAAGATGGAATAAACAGTCTTTTTAAGTCTGTTAAAGGTATAAAACCGGTGGATTATAGAGACAGGAGCATGTAAAAATCTTTAGTATGTCTACAAAACTGATCGGCTTATGGAGTCTCTGGATCAAGTTCACAATGCTGATTGGCACGGTTCAGATGATCGTCTTCTTAACCCTCGTTTATTGGCTTGCCGTACCATTGATTGGAATCCCGCTCCGCCTTTTTAAAGATCCTCTTAAATCCCAGCGTTCTGAGTCTAACTGGGTACTGAGATCCCACGCTCTCATCGACCGTGAGTTGATGGGCAACCAATTCTAACTTCGGTGCTAGTCTCTTGAACATACTTGGAATTTCTTGCTACTTCCACGATGCCGCTGCCGCACTAATTGTTGACGGGACTCTGGTCGCCGCTTCAGAAGAGGAGCGATTCACTCGCATCAAACACGACTATGAGTTCCCTGATAACGCCATCCGTTTTTGCCTGAACGCGGGAGGCATCTCGACAGACAACCTGGACTATGTAGTTTTCTTTGAAAAGCCTTTCATTAAGTTCGATCGGCTACTACAGACCACATTATCCGGGTTCCCGCAAACTTACCCGCTTTTCACCCAGAGCCTACGTACCTGGTTGTTTGACAAGCTATGGGTACGAAGCACGATTACTTCACAGGTGGGAGTGCCAAAATCGAAGGTTCTTTTTTCTGAACACCACCTGTCACACGCTGCAAGCGCCTACTTCGCCTCCCCGTTCGACGAGGCGGCCGTTCTAACGTTCGACGGAGTGGGTGAATGGGCTACCACGACTCTCGGCGTCGGAAAAGGTAACGACCTGCGAACGATTAAGGAAATTCACTTCCCACATTCGATCGGATTGCTATACAGCGCACTGACCGCCTTTCTGGGATTTGAGGTCAACGAAGGGGAGTACAAAGTTATGGGGATGGCCTCCTATGGCACCCCGCGTTACGCCGACCTGATCTGGAAGATGGTTGAGCAGAAACAAGATGGATCGTTCTGGCTTGATCTCGGGTACTTCTCCTTTCATCGAAGCACCGTCCATTCATTCACGAAAAAGATGACCGATCTCCTCGGCCCACCTCGAGCGCCAGAAACGCCTTTCTTCACCGAAGCAACCGGTTATCCGGACTACTACGGAGAGAGACCGGACAAATACGACGAGTTATTGACTGACAATCAGCATTACGCTGACATCGCCGCAAGTATCCAAGCGGTCGCTGAGGATCTAATTCTGGAATTAGCAAGAGAGTCTCATCGGCAAACCGGGAAAACCCGCCTTTGCCTTGCGGGTGGTGTCGCCCTTAACTCAGTAGCTAACGCGCGCATTCTTAACGAGACTCCATTCGAGGATATCTATGTACAGCCTAACGCTGGCGACGGCGGAGCCGCTTTGGGAGCCTCACTGCTGGCCTGGAATACGATGCTCGACTCGCCCGAGCGCATTGTGATGGACCATGCCTACTTGGGAGCCTGGCACAGCGAAGATGCAATAGCCGAAGCGATCGCGGCGTCGGGACATACCGCCATCCAGTATGACAAGGAAGAGGTGTTGGTTGACGCGGTGTGCGACCGACTCGAGGGTGGAAAAGTCATCGGCTGGTTTCAGGGCAGGTCGGAGTGGGGACCAAGGGCACTGGGAAACCGCAGCATACTTGCTGATCCACGTCGGTCTGACATGAAGGATACAGTCAACGCGAAGATCAAATTCCGGGAGCCGTTCCGCCCGTTTGCACCCTCAGTACTGGCGGAACGCTGCGAAGAATTTTTTGAACTGCCTCAGGCTTATAGTTCACTGCCGGCTCGGTTCATGCTTTTAGTAGTACCCGTCCGGCCAGACAAAGAAGACGTCGTGCCGGCGGTGAGTCACATGGGAACCGCTCGTGTGCAAACAGTCCATAAGAACTCCAACCCGCGATACTATCGCCTAATCGAGCGGTTCGGTGAACGCACGAACGTGCCAGTGCTCCTGAACACGTCGTTTAACGTCCGAGGAGAACCGATCGTCAATAGTCCGGAGGATGCGCTCGGAACATTTGACAACAGCGGTCTGGATTCACTCGTGCTGGGAGACTTTCTGATCGACAAGGAGCTGAAGAAATGAAGATCGCACGGGAAATTTTTGACAAATTCGGAATAGCTGGCGAGCTCCTCGCCTTTCTGTGGCATCGTAAGCTGTGGTGGATGATTCCTTTCGTAGCCGTCCTGCTTCTTTTCGGTATACTGATCGTCGTAGGTAGCACAACAGGGGTCGGCCCGTTCGTCTACACGCTCTTTTAACGATATTTTACCAGCCCAACCCGACAAGGGCGTTCGCAACCACTTTCGCAATCACAGTATAACCGGCCGGAGTAGGGTGGCCATCTTCGATCCGTCGGTAAATGTATTCGCCTTTCTGGGCTGCCGCAGAGAGTGCTGGCAGAGCGTCTACATATGGGGTGCCGTCCGCCTCCAGCCGCTGTACGACTTGTGCTCTCACCATGGCTTCGGCATCGATAAGATCGCTGAGTGTACCAGCAGGGAGGCTACCAGATAGGCGCATCAACGACGCGAAGACCGACTCCTTAGTAGGGATCAAAACTACCAACATATGTACTCCCGCCGCCTCCAGGTCAGCCTTGGCCGCACTTAGCAGATCGTTCGTCACCCGCAAGCCTTCTGCGATCCGCGGCTCCGACGTGTCTAGGGCCATGAGCCTGTACGCCGATGTAAAAACGGTGGAGTACCCATCCGACTCGTACACGTCGCCGCGGTCTGGGAAGGCCTGGGTCCATTTTATAGCAGCCGTGGCCCTGGCAGTATCACCCACACCGAACCACCAGCCCTGCCTAGACAGCAGGCCGACGAGGCCGGAGTAATCAACAAGCCACTCATTCATGCCAGAGAACGCACCTACCGATATCGAGTCCACGTATTCGACCCTCTCCCTACTTAGCTCTCGCACGGCCGGGCCGATGGTATCTATGGACAACTCCGCCACAAGTCGGGCGTCCCGAAACTGCTCATACGTCTCGTTGCTATAAACAGTCTCATACGCGCCCCATATATCGTTGCCGAAGTACAGTCCGATGACAACGATCTCAGGTGACAATGTAACGGCTTCTTGGGCAAGCACCCAATACTGAGCCGTTCCGTAGTAGCCAAGCCCCATGTTGTAAGTGGCTCGACCAGTCAACTGTTCCAGGACCTGAGGCCAGGCCTCATCGCGACGAGCGTTGATACCCCATGTCTGAGAGTCTCCTATCACCACGATATCTACGTCATCTGGCACGGTCTCGTTACGAAAACCCAAGGCGTCGTGCCCTTCAACGTTTGGTGGTAATCTTAGGACTAGACGAGAATCCTCAACTGGTTGTCTAAGACCATCTCCACCCGTAGGGTCTCGACTCGGTGCGACCGTGGCTAATGCTAGTAGACCTACCTCAATGAGTACCATTGCCCCTAGAACTCCGAGCGCTACAAGTCCGACTCTTGACCCCGCTATCTGCTTCAACATCAATCGGCTAGTAGCGAATCGGCTAGTGAGTCCAGCGATTATTAGAACTGCTCCGGCAACGGTCCCCACCAGCTGGGCCGGCCCAAACCCAGGACTCACAGCTATGCCAAAGGTATGCGGAGTGGCCATCAAGACAACAACTGCGACGCCGGCAAACATTACTACTAACGAGACCATCATCAAATCTTACAAGATTCCAAATTACTTTATACTAGGACTATCAAACATAGCACCGACTGACTGATCTCTATGTATTCGGTTAATCGCTTCTCCAAGCAAAGGAGCTATAGACAAAACTTCTAATCTATCCCATCTTCTCTCCTTCGGCACTGGCACACTATCTGCAACAGCCATCCTGAGGATATTAGAATTTTTTAGTAGTGTGGAAGCATCGCCAGAAAGTAGTGGGTGTGTTACCGCACAAAAAATCTCAGAGGCTCCTTCTGATATCAAAGCGTTCTCTGCAGCTAAGATAGTTCCACCTGTACCCACTTCATCATCAACAATTAGAGCCGTCTTTCCCTTTACAGAACCAATAAGAGTTGCTGCTTCGACTTGGTCATTATTCCCTAATCGCTGTTTTTCAATGATTGCTATCGGAGAATTTAAAAGCCTAGCTGTGCTACGCGCTCTTTTAGCATCTCCTACATCAGTAGCAACAACCACAAAATCAGATCCAGCTACAGATTCAAAATGTCGTGCAAGTATTGGTATGGCCGTCAATTCATCAACAGGTATATTAAAGAATCCCTGGATCTGCCCGGCATGTAAATCCAATGTTAATACACGATCAGCGCCAGCCACAGACAGAAAATCTGCTACCAATCTAGCAGTAATAGCAACGCGAGGCTGATCTTTTTTATCTGTGCGGCCGTAAGCATAGTGCGGGATAACTGCAGTTACCCTGCCTGCAGAAGCCCTTTTAGCAGCATCTATCATAATCAATAATTCCATCAAGTTATCGTTTACAGGAGTTGATAATGGCTGAACTATAAAAACATCCTTGCCACGAATATTCTCTTTTATCCTTACAAAAGTATTATCGTTTGAGAATTGTCCATGAAGGCCACTTAGGAGTCTGGAATTAATTTAGATGTGGCAAGGGTTTGAAGAGGTTTCAGTTTTAGGTGCAGGCTTTCTACCAATTGTTAAACTTTTTTT
>JASMAO010000135.1 GCA_030754315.1 SAR202 cluster bacterium | reverse complement strand
AGCCCCGAGAATTACGACACATCCAACGGTACGTGTCCAACCCGCGGTTTCAGCGATGATGGTGTCATTAATGCCGTTCTGGGCGGATACGATGTATCCAGAGGGAGATAAATGAGGTTGGATGAATTTGGAGGCCCACTCTGTATCGTAGGATTTGACAGAAAGAAATACTATGTCAAAAGTTTCTCTGGCCGCGGAAACCTCCCCAATGTGAAGAGCTTTGGCATGGGCGGTGAACTCTTTTTCTTGTGGAGTGACCGTGAGGCCGTTTGTCTTGATGCTGTCAATGTTAGCGGGCCACATGTCTATGAGTGTCACGTCTCGGCCTGCTTGAGCTAGGTATCCCCCGATTACTCCGCCGACTGCTCCTACTCCTAGTACTGCAATTTTCATTTGTTGCTTTGCTCTCCTCTTATTCTTTTTCGGATGAGTATTATCAGTCTGGTATTAATGTGAAGGTTGTTGCTGCATTTAGGTCAGACCGCTTCAAAGGGATACGATGATGGCGACCAGCCGTCCACTCAGACACCTGGTCGCAGTAATGTTTGCTACCCGGATGACCTGATTGGCCTGCTGCATCAACTGCCCAGAGAGCGGAGGGGGATTCACCGAGATCGGCCACAAGACGATAGGTTGCGCCAATGGAGGCAAGATAATTTGGATCGTGGCCAGTGTTGCAGACCGTAATACCGTTGCCACCGACCGGGCCCCCATTTCGGTTCAACAGGCTCCCAAGGTCCCCTCGGCCGGACAGATAATGGTCCAGTTGGATTTTGTGTAGGGCTCCCCAATGCCACGATGACATATTTTCCCCTAAGCGTTCTTCGAGTTCGTCAAGCGCCGTGTTGAGTGACTCTAACACAGTATTCTGAAGGTCTTCGGTATTGTCGAACCAATTGGATGAATTTTCTGATAGAAGCGATACCGCTAGCCCCGATATCGCACCAGCTATCAATGGGACGACGCTGGCCTCAAAGCGCTGTGACGCAACGGCTGCACTCCAGTGGTCGAAGAAAAATTCAAATATTGATGCGCCGACTTGGTTTGGCGTCATTTGATGATCCCAGGCTTTGATATGAGACAGAGCTTCAACAATTCGCTGATCATTAGAGCGCGATAGAATGGATACAAGATGAGGCACAGATTCAACCGCTCTCATAGAGAGTACGTCGGTTTGCATTTGTGCAAATCCTTCTCTGGAATGCTTCTCGGTCGATTGCAGCATCTGTCGAATTCGGAGTGCCCTGTAGCCGCTGTTCCAAACACCTGAGAGGGGGTAGGGGAAGTCGTCAGGTGCGGTTCGGTTATTTGCGCTCCGGATCCAGCCTTCCCGAGGGTCAGAAAGCGAGGGCATATCGTCAAATGGAATGACTCCATTCCACGTGTGGGTCGGATCCCAGCCTAACCGGTAAGCACGGTCCCATTCTTTTTTCACCGGAATTCGGCCAGTGCACTGGTATCCGGTGTGACCGTCCTGGTCCGCAAATACGAGGCTCCAGGTAGGAGTGACCCAGTCTCTTAAAGCGTTACGAAATTCATTGCAGTTACTCGCGCGATTTTGCGCCAGTAAGCTAGTAATCTCGTCAGACTCAGTCGCACCTGTCCACTTAAAAGAGACGGGTTCGTCGTTTCGACATTCCTTGGGTAATAGGTCGTTTACAACAGGACCGTTACTCGAAAATTGTACGGTTTTTGTTACTGTGTTTTCCCCCTTGATTTGGATATGCTCTGTTACGGTTTTTATTGGATGCCATGTGGAGTTGAACAGGAATGCATTGGGGTGACTAGCATCTGTCTTTTCAAGATACAGATCCCGCTGGGCGCATATGTTGTTTGTAACCCCCCACGCCACACGGTCGTTTCGCCCGAATATAATTCCAGGTACACCTATGTATCCCGCACCGGTAACGTTAAAGCTACCTCCACTCAAATGGGTCTCGTACCAGAAGGAGGTGGCTCCAAAAGCGATGTGCGGGTCACTTGCAACCATGGGTGCGCCAGAGGTACTTTTTTGTCCAGAGATGACCCAATTGTTGCTACCGGCACCTTCTTGTAAATCCCCGATACTCCGGCCCAAGGACACTGGCCCCGAGGTGGCAGGCGGGTACGAGCCTTCCGGAACGATACTTTCTTCGTCAGCCTCGCCAGTAAGGAACGCGTTGTACAGTTCGTCGTTACAAAGGGTGCGCTTGGCCAGCTCAGGGATTGCTATAACCGGTAACCGTCCGGTCAAGTACCACTGAAACTCGCACCAAATAGCGATTGTGTCCAGGGGTGTCCAGGGTTCAGGTTCGTACGTTAAAAGATCGAATTCGATCGGTAGATTTGATGACGACTCAGTGATAACCGCATTGATCCCCTGTGAGAAATTATCAAGGAGGGCCCTGGTCGGTGATGCCATATATTCAAGCTGTCTGTGGGCAATTCGATTGATTCCGACTGTTCGTGCGGTAATGTCGTGTTTCAGTCCGTCTGATCCCAGTACTTCTGCAAGTCGACCCATAGCTTTGCGACGAAAGTAATCAAGTTGCCATAGACGGTCCTGTGCCATTGAATAGCCGTATCCGAAGAAGAGATCTGAGTCTGTAGATGCAAAAATATGAGGGACCCCCCAGTCGTCTCGCACTATTTCAACCTTTTGAGTTGTAGGAGCAGTCTTGTTACCCATTGACGGGGGTACTCGCGTTTTTATCTGATCATCCCACCACGTTTCGAATTCGTTTTGTGTAAACTCTGCCGAGGCTCTTACAGAATCGATTGGTTCCCCGGCCCCGAGCCTAGATAGAATTTCTTTATTCGGTAGTTTCATAAGATCTCCATGGAGTGGAAATTTTCACTGATTTTAACAGGCCTGTATGGCCCAACGCGATTATTATAGTTGTATAGCTTGGTACTGTTGAAATCTGTGTGATATTGCAGTGAGTGGTTTAGGTCCAAATAACAGAGATTGACCTTTGTTTCAGATTGTGATCACACAATGTACGAATGCTGTATTAGGTAGTACGTTGTAGATAGCATATAAGCGGATTTATCGAATACTTGGCCGAAGTAATATCGTCCTATGCAGGCCGTGTACTCATCTATTAAAATCATTCTGAATTAACGAGGCTTCAGGAGGATTGATATGCCGGACTATGAACCAATCGACATTTCTATGTGGTGCACATCTGGCTTAGAGGTTATGCCCGAAGAAAGGTTCCCTGGGCCTGCGACACCGGATGCCGCACCCTTGAATCCTGCTAATTCGTACGACGTAGTGACTGGTAGTCAAGAGTACCAGTCTCGTCGATTGTCCAATGGTAAAGGAGAAGACAAGCCGTTGGGGAAGCAAATTTTCCGTGGGTTGCCTTTTCAGATCGGAAAGGAAGTGTCGCCGGAACCTCAGAGGTGTCTGATCGCACTGGGTGCATCCGATTCATCTGTAGCTATCGAATTAGGCAAGTCAGCCCATCGGGTGATATTTGCCCATAGGATGCTCGAGACTAACATCTTAGAAGGCGACCCTGTTGGTTTACATGTGGCTGACTATATCTTTTGTTTTGATGATGGCGAAGAGATCAGTGTTCCCATACGGGAACGTTTTGAGATTGCTGCCGGTCAAACATTTGGGCCCATTCCCGCGATTCCAGGTGAGCCATACCTTGCTGTACCTGACCTGGATGCTAGCCTTGCCCCCAGGTATGTAGGTGATTGGGCCTTAATGGGTAATAGACAGATGGAGAGTCGCGGGCTGTCGATGGAATATTTCTATCTTTGGGCTTGGACCAATCCCAGGCCAGATCGGATTATCAAGACTGTTACCATAATGCCTAAAGGCCCTCGATTTTTTGTCGCCGCTGTCACCCTCGGGCATCTCGATGAGCACCCCTTTGCTCGGCAACGCCGTCGAGAGGTCCGCCTTCTATTAAAAAATGAGGATGAAGCCTCTCGGCAATTCGATCTTGAAGTTGAGGTGGACAGAGGTGATGCCACGTATGTCCATTCCCTCCCGAAGAATAGCGTGGACGAATTTATTAGCGATACTCATAAGGGATGGGGAGAAGAACAGAACACTAGTAGCAGTCCGTCATACGTGGAGATTTCAGCAGTGCCATCTGCTACGGTGACCTTAAAGCGTGGTACGGACAGATTGGGGAGTGCTAGATGGTCGGAGGTAGAATCGGAGGGTTCGTTCGAGACTGAACGGGTACGGTTTGAGTTATTGGATAGAGGAAGGAACTGGGTCAACGTTACAGTTTTGGACGAAGATACATCCAAACCTGTCCCCTGTAGGGTCCATTTTCGTTCGCCTGAGGGAATTCCATACCAGCCTTATGGACACCACAACCATGTCAACTCTAATCTGGCTACGACGCACAATGACATTGGAGGTGATCTGCGATTGGGCCAAATCACATATGCCTATATCGACGGGAAATGCCAGGGCTGGCTTCCGAGGGGAGATGTGATTGTTGACGTTGTGCGGGGTTTCGAATACGAGCCGGTTAGGACGAAGGTAGTGATAGAACCTGGTCAGCAAGAGGTTTCCCTCCGATTGAAGCGTTGGATTAATATGAACGATCAGGGTTGGTATAGTGGAGACTCGCACGTCCATTTCCTTTCGGCCCAGGGTAGCCACACGGAGTCACTTGGCGAGGACTTGAATGTGGTGAATCTGCTTCAATCCCAATGGGGCTCGTTGTTTACAAGCACCGAGGAATTTACAGGGTTACCCAGCATCTCAAAGGTAGGAAACAACATAGTTTATGTGTCGCAAGAAAACAGGCAACATTTTTTGGGACACATGAGTCTGTGGGGATTAAAAAAGCCTGTGATGCCGTGGTGTTCGGGTGAAACAGGCGAAGCTGAGATGGGAGGATCACTTGAGACAACGCTTAGTCACTGGGCGGATGAGGCGCATTCCCAAGGCGGGTATGTGATTTCACCGCATTTTCCTGTGACGAATGGTGAGCCATCTGCTCTGATTGCAACTGGCCGATTGGACGCCATTGAGATGCTGCGACGGACGGACTTCAATCAGAGCGAGTACTACAGATATCTGAATTGTGGTTATCGAATTCCGCTTGTGGGAGGCACCGATAAGATGTCCAGTGACGTTCCGGTTGGTTTCTACAGGACCTACGCGCAGTTGGGAGAAAGAGAGTTCACATATGACAACTGGTGTCGCGCTGTGCAGCAGGGGAGAACTTTTCTAAGTGGTGGACCTATCATGCACTTCTCGGTAGATGGGAGAGAGATTGGTGACACCGTAGATATCTCTGGGCCGGGTACAGTTGAGGTACACGCATGGGCGGAGAGCACTTTGCCGATTGATGTACTGGAGATAATCCAGGAAGGCCGTGTCGTAGCGGCGACGGAGGCCAAAGGGGGCGCGCGCCGTCTCGAGATTCGTGAAAAGATCAGGGTTGATGGTCACACATGGCTCGCAGCTCGTACTGGTGGCGGCGGTCTGTTGCGTCCGCATAAGCAGATGGATCTACGTGGTGTATTTGGACACACGTCTCCAATCTATGTCGCTTGCGGGGGTGATTGGTCGATGTTCGATGAATCAACGGCACACTATATGTTGACCATGATGGAGGGCGATTTGGCGTATATACGACAAAAGTCTCCGCAAGAAATGACAGGTAACATCACGCACCACCACGGAGAATCTGATCATCTTGCCTACTTGGAACGGCCATTTCATGAAGCGATAGAAGCCATTCACCGCCGGATGCATGATATGAGGATTTCTCACTGAAATTTTGGTTGGTGTGTTGGTTGAGAAGTTGGGTTCTCTCTACCTAGAGTTCTCGTTGGTATAACTAGCAATTCGGATTTAAGGTGCAAATCATGAGGGTGTTCAGCTAGAAATGGGAATTTAGACGCTTTCTCACGCAGATCATCGTCTTGACTGTGGTGTGTGATTACTGTTGAATTTGGAGCATTGTCGTTCAGGAAGGAGCTTTATGTCGATGATTGACTATGAACCAGTTGATCTATCTGCCTTTTATAACGTGGGTGTGGAGGTTTTGGGAGAGAATGCAAAGCCCGCTATAGAGGAACAAACCTTTCGTGGATTGCCGTTTCAAATTGGTGACGATAAAGCTGCCTTTATAGCTTTGCATGGTACTGATACTGCGGTCACTATACCGGTTGGAAAACCAATCAAAACACTTGTGGTTGCACACCGTCTTCTCGATTCGCAGATCATAGAGGATGGATTAGTGGGTGCTCCGGTTGCAGATTACGAATTCAAACTTGATGGGGATCGCCAGATCGTGGTACCGATCCGAGAGCGGTTTGAGATCGCCGTCATTGACTTTAAGGCGAATGCTGGACGTCCTTATCGTGCAGTACCTGACAAAAAGGATTTCCTGTACTCTCGTAAGGAGGGTGATTGGGATCTTACTGGTCGGAGGCAGACTGAGGCTGGGCTTGCTGATCCTAAGGACTATTTTTTGTGGATATGGGTCAACCCAGAACCAGGTTCGGTTCTCGAGTCATTGCGTATCGTACCAAAGGGGCCGCGTTTCATCGTAGCGGCTGTGACCGCTGGATACCTTGAAGAATACCCAATAGCACGCCACGGTCGAAGGCCCGCGCGCATTCTTATCAAAGACCCCGTGGATGCTGAAAAACCATTCGATATTGATGTAGAAGTTGATCGTGGTGTTTCCACCTATGCCCACCAACTGCCACGGAGTTCCCCTGAGGAATTCATGGACGACCATTTTGTCGGGTGGGGTGAAGTACAGAACGATAAATCCAGCCCGTCTTACGTTGAGGTTTCAGCAACACCATCCGCGACGGTAACAGTCAAACAAGGGGGGGAAGATGTTGGCAGCGTCATTTGGGGCGAAGTCGAAGATGCGGGTGAGGCGGAGGACGAGCGGGTCAGGATAGAACTCATCGATCCAGGTAAGAACTGGGTCTATGTAACTGTACTAGATGATGATACAGGGAAGCCGGTTCCATGCCGCGTCCATTTTAGGTCACCTGACGGAGTGCCATATCAGCCGCATGGCTACCACAATCATGTTAACTCGAATATGGACACCTGGCATATAGATGTTGGGGGAGATATGCGGTTGGGGCAAATCACCTATGCCTACATTGACGGTACCTGTCAAGGTTGGCTGCCTAGAGGGGATATGATCGCCGAGGTGGTACGGGGATTTGAATACGACCCGGTGAGAACCCAGGTTAGGATAGCGCCCGGTCAGCAGGAGCTTACGCTGCGAATAAAGCGATGGACCGATATGAACGATCAGGGATGGTATAGCGGAGATTCCCATGTCCACTTCCTTTCGACTCAGGGTAGCCATACGGAGTCACTGGGTGAAGATCTTAATGTAGTTAATCTGCTCCAATCTCAGTGGGGATCGTTGTTTACTAACCGCGAAGATTTCACCGGTGCGCCCAGCGTTTCCCAACTTGGAGACAGCATTGTGTACGTATCTCAGGAAAACAGGCAGCACTTTTTAGGGCACATGATTCTGTGGGGCTTAAAAAAGCCTGTTATGCCTTGGTGTAGCGATGGACTGTCCGAGGCGGAGATCGGCGGTACTATGGAGACGACGCTGAGTCATTGGGCGGATGAGGCCCATGCCCAGGGGGGATACGTAATAAACCCTCATTTCCCGTCGCCAAATGGAGAGCCGGCTGCGCTCGCAGCTACAGGCCGTCTCGATGGGGTAGAGATGATTCGTATGGCCGACTATAACCACAGGGAGTACTACAGGTATCTGAACTGTGGCTATCGTCTTCCACTTGTTGGTGGGACGGACAAGATGAGTTCCGACGTACCGGTAGGTTTATATAGGACTTACGCTTACATAGGCAATGATCAAGAGTTCACATATGACAACTGGTGCAAGGCTGTTACAAAGGGACGGACGTTCTTAAGTGGTGGACCGATCATTCACTTTTCAGTGGATGGGCACCAAGTAGGCGACACGATTGAATTGTCTGGTTCAGGGACGGTTGAGGTTCAAATTTGGGCTGAGAGCACGCTGCCAATTCATGTGCTAGAACTGGTTCAGGAGGGTAAAGTAATAGCGTCGGCGGAGTCTAAGGATGGTTCACGAAGGTTGTCATTGAACCAGTCGGTTATGATCGAAGGCCATACTTGGTTGGCTGCGAGGTGTGGGGGCCCTTCTTACTATGGGACCGAACATCATGATGTTTGGAAGCGAGGCATGTTTGCTCACACATCGCCAATATATGTCTCCTGTGGCGGTCAATGGGATATGTTCGATATGGCTACGGCTCAGTATATGCTTACCATGATTGAAGGTGATCTCACGTATATTCGTGAAACGTCTGGGCAACATATGCATGGCAACGTGACCCATCATCATGGAGAGGACGATCACATGGCGTTTCTTGAGCGGCCGTTCATTGAGGCTCAGAAAGCGATACATGCCAGGATGCATAATCTAGGAATTTCGCACTGAATTTTGCTCGGAACTGACTCTGGTAAACACGGTGATTCTCAACCCCTTACGTTGAGGCTATATCAGGATTGGCCAGAAGTGTTTTGATGATCGTAGCGAGGGGATAGGTTACTGGGATTTAATCATCTTGTTCGCCTTATCAGGGCTGTGCTAAGATGCGCTCCCGTTTCAAGCTCTAATTTGAATGGAGATTTCGATGCCTCGACAAGTCTCCGTAAAGTTCGAATCCGACGTTCCCTTGATGCTGAGGGACGGTACGATTACGTATGCTGACATATACCGTCCGGACAACGGTCACAAATATCCGGCGCTGTTGATGCGTACACCTTATAACAAGAGCACACCCGTTAGTAGGTCTTCGTATATTGATGCTGTGCGGGCAACCATGAATGGTTACGCCGTGGTGATTCAGGATGTCAGAGGGCGCTTCAGTTCGGATGGAGAATTCTATCCTTTCGCGAACGAGATTGATGATGGGTACGACTCGATCGAATGGGTAGCTGGTCAGCCGTGGTGTTCTGGTAAGGTAGGCATGTTTGGAAACTCTTATATGGGTGCAACTCAGTGGTTGGCCGCAAAGGCAAGGCCAGAGTCGTTGTGTGCTATAGCTCCCGGAATCACTGCGTCAGATTACCATGAAGGGTGGGTCTGGCACGGAGGTGCGTTCGCGTTGGGGTTTAACCTATCGTGGACGCTGGGGTCTCTCGTTACCGCTAACTGGGATCAGCTCTCCAATAGACTCTATCTGTCTCCAAAGCAGCTAGGTATTCTAATTGACCAGCGCGATGATTTGACGACCAGCTTCGATTATCTTCCAATGCGCGAACTGCCTGATTTTCAGGGTGGTCTGGCGCCATACTACTACGATTGGATGGATCATCCAGAGTACGATGATTTCTGGGCTCGTATTTCAATTGAGGAGTCGCACAGTGAAATCAGTGTGCCGGCTTTGAACATTGGCGGTTGGTTTGACACTTTCCTAGGAGGCACCATACAGAATTTCAGAGGAATGCGCGAAAATGCATCAGAGGATGATGCTCGCCTTGGTCAACGCTTGATCATAGGTCCGTGGATACATAACAGCATGCCTACGGGGATAAGTGGGGAGTTCAATTTCGGAACACGAGCTGCGGCGGATGCGATGGATCTGCAAGGAATACAACTGCACTTCTTCGACAACTGGTTGAAAGAAGAGGATCGAGATTCAGATCCAGAAAAACCAGTCAAGATTTTTGTTATGGGAGAAAATGAATGGCGTGATGAAGAAGAATGGCCGCTTGCTAGGGCGCAAGAAACTAAGTACTTTCTGCATAGCAATGGTAGGGCGAATACGCTGGATGGAGATGGGTTGTTGAGTGGAGATCCACCAGACGAAGAGCCGGCTGACGTTTATGTCTATAATCCTAATGATCCGGTACCTACATTAGGAGGACCTCTATGTGGAGACCTCGGGTTTTTGCCGCCTGGCGTCTATGACCAAAGAGTCGTTGAATCTAGATCAGATGTGCTCGTGTACACAACGTTGCCTTTGGATCGCCCCGTTGAGGTAACAGGGCCTGTTGTGGTCACATTGTACTCGTCTAGCACGGCTAGAGATACTGATTTCACCGCCAAGCTTGTAGATGTATCTCCAGATGGTTACGCACGTAATGTGGCGGAGGGCATAGTACGTGCTCGCTACAGAACCCCCCGGGCATCTGCAAGTTTGATAGACCCTGGTAGAGTGTACGAGTACAAGATCGACCTATGGTCTACCAGTAACCTGTTTCGGGTTGGTCATAAGATAAGGCTGGAAATTTCGAGCAGCAACTATCCAAGATTCGATCGTAATACCAACACCGGAAAGACAATCGGTACAGATGATGGGTTCTTTCCGGCGTTACAATCTGTCCATCACACCGCATCATACGCGTCCTATGTAAAGTTACCAGTGGTTCCTCGTGATGATATTTGGCCCTAACTGTACAGGGAGCCGGCCTTTAGGGACGCCGGATTGATATATGACTTCAGTGATAATTGCTGCTTTTGATGGGTTGCAGCCCTCCCAAGTTACGCCCAGTCGTATGCCCAACCTATGGGAAATGGGTTCGCAGGGAGTTGTATTTGAGAACCACCACTCTGTTTTCCCTACGATGACGCGGGTTAATGTGGCCAGTATTCAGACTGGGTGCTATCCAGGCCGACACGGACTGGCAGCCAATAAAATAGTGTCGCGGGAGTTCGACTCGACCCGCATACTGAATCTAAATGGACCCGATCTCACAGAGATGGCTGATGCTACGGGCGAACTACTATTTGTGCCTACGATGGGCGAAATTCTTGCTTCTAACGGTATGGAATATGTTGCTATTGGCATAGGCGGGACTGGAAATGCTTTTCTTCAGCATCCACATGCGGCACGGGTAGGCGGAGCATCGATCCACCGTAGGTTCACAATCCCCTTTGACTTGCACTCTACGATTCTTTCGCGGTTTGGTCCGTGGCCCGACGGACCCGATCCCGAATCAGGTCCGTCAAGCTTAGCTATATCGACTTTGATGGAACATGCAATCAAGGTACTTACACAGTACGTGGTTGCTGAAAGAACATCTGCACTGTCTCTTTTTTGGTGTGGCGAACCCGACTTTTCCCAGCATATAGAGGGTGTCGGATCCCAGCAGGCAGAACGTTCTTTGCGGGACTCGGATAGAGAGTTTGGTCGCCTACTGGACTGGTTACATGAGACCGGTAGGGAATCAGAGACTGATGTAATTGTTCTTTCCGATCACGGATACTCGTCTGTAAAGGGTAGCTTAGACATAGGGGCATTACTTTTCGGTTCTGGATTCCCGACTGGTGATAAACCAGGTGGTGTACTATCCGTAAGCAACGGTGGTGCTATTATTTTTTATGTTCACCAGCGGGAACAAGCGACTGTCGACAGGCTAGCGAAATGGCTAATGAAGCAGCCTTGGTGTGGTGCCCTAGTTGCACCTAGTGCAGTTGGGGCAATTGATGGCGTCTTGCCTGCATCTTTGGTGGGGGCCGACGGCCCACGAGCTCCCGACCTGATAATGTCTATGGCCTGGGACTCTCAGCCAACTAGCGGTGATTATTTTGGCAGGATCTACTCGACAAACGATTATCGAGGTGATCATGGATCCCTGAGCATGCAGGAGGTGAACAACGTTATGATTGCTCGGGGGCCTAGTTTCAAAAAAGGGATTGTGTCATGTACGCCCTCTTCCAATGTTGACGTCGCCCCAACAGTACTACGAATTCTAGGTCTTGCAGAAGGAGAAGGCATGGACGGCCGGGTGATAGAAGAGGCTTTAGCAGGAGGTTTGAAAGATTCAGATGTGAAATGGGACACAGCCGTTCATGAAGCCATCAGAGAATGTGAGGTAGGGACTTATAGGCAAAAAATCACGGTCTCCAGCGTGGGGTCTGCGCTTTATCCAGATTATGGAACTGCCATCATGGAGAAAGGATGACTCGTTGCAGCCGACTTGTGATTGATTATTGTTGGGCCATGCTTGCACTGATAATCGCTAGTGGTGATTAGATAAAGGAGCAAAGGGTCTCACTGGATTAGCCCTTTGAGAAACTAAGTTGAGTCGATTGCCCTAATGAGGTTGGCCATTTCGATAGCGGTAAGGCCAGCACTGTAGCCTGCGTTGCCATGTCCTTCATGGGAGTCATTTGACAGATCGGGTTTGCTGGCAACACGCGCTTGTTTGTTGTACCTTCTATCTTTGCCACCGGTACGCTCGATTGCTTGCTCGGCTGTATCTGTGGTGAGTATGCCGAATACAACCGGAATACCTGTTTCTTGGCTCGTTCTCGAAATCCCTCGTGCCGCTTCACCCGCGACGTATTCATAATGGTCGGTTTCGCCTCTTATGACGGCGCCTAGGCACACGACGGAGTCGAATCGTAAGGTGGTAGCAAGTCGCTTGGCAACAATTGGGATTTCAAATGATCCAGGCACGTAAACGACTGTAACATCTTGATCGCGTACGCCATTATCTGATAGCGCAGCCTTAGCGCCGTCGAGCAGCCGCGTGGTGACTAGGTGATTGAATTTGGCCACGACAAGAGCAACTTTCAGACCATCCCCATCTAGTACGCCACGCAGTTCGTTGGTCAATTTAAGCTTTCCGGAGTGGTGTCCAAATCTAGCAGGTGGCCTAACTTCTTACGCTTAGTGTCAAGGTATTTGCTGTTCTCTTTGTTAGCGGGGACAATTATTGGCACGCGCTCTACGACATTTAGGGATCCATATCCACTCAGACCTGCCAGCTTACGTGGGTTGTTGGTTAATATCCTCATCTTTCCGACACCGAGGTCTTCCAAGATCTGTACGCCCACACCGTAGTGCCGTATGTCTGGCGCAAAGCCCAAGCTGACGTTGGCATCAACGGTGTCGAGACCATCGTCTTGTAGGTGGTATGCTTTGAGCTTATTGTGTATGCCTATACCTCGTCCTTCTTGACGCATGTATACGAAAACGCCCTTTCCTTCGTTTGCAATTGCAGTTAAAGCCATGTCGAGCTGATTACCACAGTCGCATCGAAGGCTTCCGAACACATCGCTCGTGAGGCACTCACTGTGTACCCTGACGAGGGTTGGTTCATCTGGGGAGATTTTGCCCATGACCAGTCCAACGTGCTCGTCCTTGTCTACGATACTGCGATATGAAATGGCTTCGAAGGTGCCATAGTCGGTGGGAATGCGTGCCTCAGCGACTCGCTCCACCAACTTCTCATGCCCCCTTCTGTATGTAATGATATCGGCAATAGTTACAACTCCGATGTCATGTTTTTCTGAGAATGCCTCCAACTCAGGCATTCTTGCCATCGAACCATCATCATTCATAATTTCGCATAGTACGCCGGCTGGATACATCCCAGCCATCCTTGGCAAGTCAACAGTTGCTTCGGTGTGGCCCGCTCTTACCAGCACTCCACCCTCGGTGTAACGCAGAGGGAAGATATGACCTGGACGAGCAAGGTCATCGGGCCCAGAAGTGGGGTCTAGTAGAGCCTGTACCGTTGTGGCGCGATCGTGGGCGGAAATGCCAGTCGTAGTTTTGTCTAAGGCATCTACGGAGACTGTGAAAGAGGTGGTGAGGCGCGAGGTGTTGTCTTGGACCATCATGGGAATCCTGAGTTCCCTGAGACGTTGAGCCATCATTGGTACACAGATGAGCCCTCGTGCATGTTTGCTCATGAAATTGAGCACTTCCGGTGTCGCCTTTTCGGCGGCGACAACCAAGTCACCTTCGTTCTCTCGGTCCTCGTCGTCGACGATGATGAGCATCTTCCCAGCTTTGATGGATGAGATAGCTTCTTCTATTTTTATTGGTGGCATGTTTCGTCCCTAGGCAATTCTATTTTGAGTAGGATATTAATAGCCGATTTACGTACTTCGCCATAATATCTATCTCGACATTCACCCTGTCCCCAACCTCACGTTGCCCTAAAATTGTTTTTGCTGCCGTATGTGGTATCAGGGTCACATCAAAGTGTTGGTTGTCACAGTGTACTATCGTCAAACTAGCTCCGTCCAAGGCTATGAATCCCTTTTCGACTAGGAAGCGCATAAGTGAAGAGGATACTTTGACCCTGATCATAAGGGCATCGCCCTCTCGTTTGATACTCGTTATAGTGCCGGTACCGTCGATATGGCCTTGGACTATGTGGCCGTCTAACCTGCCAGTGACAGGGATTGGGCGCTCTAAATTCACTCGGTCGTTTTTAGCCAGTTCCCCTAAATTTGTGCGCCGTAGCGTTTCTGGCACAACATTGACTGAGAACGAGTCATTAAAACAATCTATTGCCGTTAGACATGTTCCGTTGACTGAGATGCTACCGCCGACTTCCATTCCTTCGGTAACCTTGCTCGCGGTAATGGTGAGTTTCCCATCCACAAAGCCTGAAACCTTGCCGATTTCTTCTACGATTCCTGTAAACATCTGTTATACGTAACCCGAGATTAAGATATCTTGTCCTAAAATCTCCACTTCGACATGCTCCAGTCTAGTGGCATCAATTAGATGCTCTATACCTAGTCCCATCACAGCGGATGGTGCGCTGATTCCCCCTATTACAGTAGGTGCGATAAAAGCGATCACTTTATCCACGAGCCCCTTGTCGAATAGTGCACCTATCAGGGTACCACCCCCTTCAACAATGACGCTGGTAATATCTCGGGCGCCAAGTTGCTTCATTAGGCTGACCAGGTCGACGCGTCCATTTTCTGATGGCACTTGTAAAATCTCTGCACCAGCGTCCTCGGCTTGTTTTTGGTCAATGGCACTGATGTTCGTTGCGGCTACCAGTGTATGACCGGGTTCCTTCAGCATAGATGCGCTCGGCGGAATGCGGCATCTGCTGTCTACGACGACACGAAGAGGCTGATGTTCTTGGTTCCCACCCGATAAATTTCTAGATGTAAGCTTTGAGTCGTCGGTTAGGACGGTATTGATTCCGACCATGATTGCGTCACTAGTTGCTCTAAGTTTGTGGGCAACCTGTAGTGATTGCTCGCCGGTGATCCATTGAGATTCGCCTGTGTTTGTCGCGATCTTGCCATCCAAACTGGAGCCAAATTTGACAGTGACGAAAGGAGATCCGGTTTCGACGAATTTCAAGTAGGCCTCTATAATTTTTTTAGCCTGATCTTCTTCCTCACCTACATGTGTTTGTATACCTGCATCTTGCAGGATGGAAATCCCGTTACCCTTGACCCGTGGGTTTGGGTCAGCCGTCGCAGAAATAACCTTAACAATTCCAGATTGGAGGATTGCATCGGTACATGGCGGAGTTTGTCCATGGTGGCTGCATGGTTCGAGTGTGGTGTAGAGGGTGCCGCCTTTTGATCGCGGTCCGGAGTTTGTCAAAGCGACTATTTCGGCGTGTGCATGGCCATACGGTTGGGTAAATCCCTCTCCAACTACTTCGCCATCTTTGACTACAACCGCGCCTACAGGCGGATTTGGGCTGGTCGTGCCTAGCGCTTGTCTGGCCAGAGATAACGCCCGCTGCATGTGAGTCATGTCAAGACCCTACCTGCTGACTCCGTCGTAGTCCCTGTAAACGCGACTTGCTGTTGGGGAAGTCTGGCCCTGGTATTTGCTTCCGAGGGCCTGTGACCCGTACAGGTTATCAGCTGGAGTGGTAAGCCTAAGGTAGGATATCTGGCCTATTTTCATTCTATGGTACAGAGTGATAGGTAGATTACTAACGTTACTGAGTTCCAGCGTGAGATGGCCTTTCCAGCCGGGGTCGACGTATCCAGCAGTTGAATGGATAAGTAAGCCTAGTCGGCCCAGCGAACTCTTTCCCTCTAGTCTTGCGACAAGATCCTCAGGTAATTCTATGCGTTCCAGAGTACTACCAAGGACGAATTCACCGGGGTGAAGCATGAACGGACGATCGTTCTCAACCTCGACCATTTCAGTCAGATCACTCATATCCTGTCGGATGTCAATAAATGGGCGTCGAGAGTTGGCGAATACCAAGATCTGTTTGTCTAGATGGACGTCAACGCTGGCTGGCTGTATACAATCATCGCCGAGGGGATCAACAACGATACGCCCTTTGGCTAATTCTTCTTTGATAGTTCGGTCGCTTAGAACCATGGATGTTGGCACCTGTTTTCACTGGGCAAATTGTAGCATGTGGCGGTGACTTTTGAATTTCGGGGCGGTTCTCCAAGAATATGCAAAACGTTTTGCCTCACTTTATCTCAAAGACTACTTGGATATTTAGGTTCAATTCCAACTCTCCACTACTGATTGCTGTTGTAGGCGCTGGAGACGCTGCCATTCTGGCGAATCCTGACTCCTGAAAATCGCTTACCATTGGGGTACCGGAACCAATCTCGCTGATAAAGGTGAGTGAGCCGACCAATACGCCGGTTAGTTGCGCAAAGTGCGTAGCCTTGGCCAAAGCGTCTAGGACGGCGGCCTCACGGAGTTCAGCCATATACGGGCTTGAATCCTCAACGGTGAAGTTGATACCGTTAATACGAGTGGTGTCCATGCCAGCATCGGCTATGTCATCTATGATGACCCCAATCTCGCTCATATCACGTATCTTGACGATTGCAGTGTTGTTGACGGTATAGCCAACTAAAATCTGTTTTCGGACTTTCATACCATCGTCTACCACCTCGGGAAACTCATATCGAGGCCATATGTTGAATGAAAGGGTCTGTACGTCTTTTTCCACGAGGCCGTGAGTTTTGACAGCAGCAAGAATGCCTTCGATTGCTGTGGCTGCCTCATCTCTTGCTTCAGCGACGGTGTCGGCAATTGCCTCAACCCCGATGCTGACTAGAGCAAGATCTGGGTCTAGGCTTAACTTTCCCTGACCAGTGACCCAAATACCTGACTGAGGACCATTCACTTGGACTAAAGAGGAACCCGAGTAACTCGGGGTATTTCTGGCTGACATTTGTGGATCCGTTGGAGCCTGTACAGAAACAGGGTTCGATCCACCCATGTTTTGGCTATCTGCGGTTACGGGTACGTTCAGGCCCTCGGTTTCGACGTTCCGATCAACTCCCTTTTCGTTTGCGTTGTTGCATGCCACGGCTGCCGTAAATAAGATCCCACATCCAGTAAAAATTACCAATTTTCTGATTACGGACACTTTTTTCTCCTATCGGTTTTCCTTATCCAATTTCTAACCCAGACGTTGAATCAATCGAAAACATACCATGAACGTAAAAACCAAAACGTTCCCCTAACCGTGGGAATAATATCTAATAGATTTAGGGTGTCGTGGCCCTCTCTCCTGAGATTATTGATAATATAATATAAGTGACGGAAGGAGAAGATCATTGTGAGAGCGTCGGTCAGGGAATTATTCGAGACGGCTATCTTGGCTCTCTTCGTTTTTGCCATTTTACAGATCAGTGTGCAGAATTACCGGGTTGAGGGTCCAAGTATGTTGCCGAACCTGGTGGATGGAGAACACGTTCTGGTCAACAAAATGGTTTACGCGAAATTTCACTCCAGCCAACTTATGTCTAAGCTTCCATTCTCAAACCTTGTAGATGGAGATTTGGTTTACCCGTTTCATCCTCCTCGACGAGGCGATGTAATCATATTTCATTTCCCAAGAAATGAGGCGCACGATTTTGTCAAACGCGTGATCGGACTGGCGGGTGATACGGTAGAGATTGATGCTGGCCAGGTGATGGTTAACGGTATACCTTTATCAGAGCCTTATATTACAAAACACGATCAAAGTGATATGCACCCTGTCAGGATTCCAGAGGACCATTTTTTTGTGTTGGGAGACAACAGGAGTGCTAGCAATGACTCACGCAACTGGGGGCTGGTACCGGCAGACAATATCGTGGGCCAGGCATGGGTAGCATACTGGCCTCCAAGTCACTGGCGCGCTCTGAACCTGGAGTTTTAGCTGGTTTCGCACAAAAAAGAATTACGGGGTGTGTTTATTCGGGCGCTCTACGTACAATACGCAACCACCTTGCCGTGATATATTCTGGACCTACGAAACTAATACGCGTAGTCCTTGAACACACCTACAAAGGGAGCCTACAATACCCAGTGCGTTTTTCTTTGGGCCGGTAGCTCAGTTTGGTCAGAGCATCGGACTTTTAATCCGAGTGTCCTGGGTTCGAATCCCAGCCGGCTCACTCCCCATATCCATCCCATGCCATAGCCGGGCAGGGGATATTTAACCTCCATGTTTATTGCTTGATTCTGCTCCCTGATCGTGGCCTTGTAACCACATTTTCATCCCCGCCCAGGTAAGGATGTGAAGAACGAAGTAC
>JASMAO010000134.1 GCA_030754315.1 SAR202 cluster bacterium | reverse complement strand
CATTTCACTCTCTACCACTCGCCGACCTAGGAGGCAGTACAGGGCGCAACATGCCTTTCTGGCAGGACTGGCACGAACATGAGAACGATGATGAATATTGGGACGAAGTTAACACAGAACGTCGCTTCTGCGATATCGAAGTCCCGGCCCTGATTATGGGTGGCTGGTACGACCTTTATGCCCCTGATGCTTTTGATAATTTCAACGGAATGCGTGAACAAGGGGGATCTAAACTAGCGCGCCAGAGCAGACTCATAATGGGGCCATGGCCACACAGACTGAGTCAATCGACAAAAACTGGAGACATAGACTTTGGGGCTCCGTCCAAAATAGACCTTGATGCTCTTGAACGTGGCTGGTTAGATCGCTGGCTGCGAGATGAAAACAACGGAATCGAGAACGAAGCACCTTTACACCTGTTCATAATGGGTACAAATGAGTGGCGTGACGAACATGAATGGCCTCTGGCACGCACAGACTGGCAACACTGGCATCTACACTCAGATGGCAGCGCAAACACTGCACATGGCAATGGAACACTTTCATTAGTAAAAGCAGGTAAAGAACAGCCTGACAGGTTTTCATATAACCCTGAATATCCTGTCCAAACAATCGGTGGAAACAATTGCTGCTCTCCCGATATCGTGCCATGGGGACCATATGATCAACGCCCAGTCGAAAGCCGTAGTGACGTGTTGTGTTTCACCACCGATCCTATGCCAAGTGATTTTGAAGTAACTGGACCGATCAAACTCAAAATGTACGCGTCAACAAACTGTTTAGATACGGACTGGACTGCAAAAGTGGTGGACGTTTCACCAGACGGTTACGCAAAAAACCTTTGTGACAATATCATCAGGGGCCGTTACAGACAGGGCTTTCAGAAACAGAACCTGCTAGAACCCGGGCAGGTTTACGAATATGACATAGATATAGGTGTCACGGCTAATGTATTCAAAGCCGGTCACCGAATAAGACTCGAAGTTTCCTCTTCAAATTTCCCGCGATTTGATCGCAACTTAAACACTGGCAACCGGACCGGTTATGATTCAGAAATGCGCGTTGCAAACCAAATGGTGTTTCATTCAGACAAGTACCCATCACATTTGATTCTTCCTGCCGTGAAGCAGACATAGGCATGACCACCGTAGTGACTGGAGCTGGAGGATTCATTGGCAGTGTCCTAGTGCGCGAGCTTGTTGCTAGAGGTCGTTCAGTTAGGGCTATCGTCCGATCCAACAAAAAAGCGCTTGAAGAACTTGACATAGAGATTGTCACGGCCGACATAAGGGATTCATCTTCACTTGACAGGGCACTTGCGGGAGCGGAATCAGTGTTCCACCTTGCATCAGTAATCTCTTTATCGGGAGATCGATCTGGTAGTGTGCCCGAAATCAATATCGATGGTGCAAGAAATGTCGCTGCTGCTGCGCTTAAAAACGGTGTAAAAAAATTTATCCACTGCAGCTCGATTCATGTGTTTGACCTGAAAGAGCATGGCAAAACAATCAATGAAAATACGATCCGAGTCACTACGGATTCGCCTGTTTACGATCGGACAAAATATGCAGGAGAAACAGCGGTAAGAGATCTCATTAAAATGGATCTCCCTGCGGTAGTTATTCACCCAACTGGGGTGATCGGCCCCGGAGACCACCGACCGTCGCGTATGGGTCAGGTACTGCTCGACCTATCTTCCAAAAAACTTCCTGCACTAATTCCCGGAGGATTCAACTGGGTCGATGTACGTGATGTATGTGCTGGTGCTCTAGCTGCAGAGGAATTTGGACGGATAGGAGAGAGCTATATTCTTTCGGGTCAATGGCATTCAACTCGTCAACTCGCTATCTTTGGTGAGGAAATTACAGGGACACCCCCACCAACCTTGGACCTGCCCATGTGGTTAGCCCAAGGCATAGCTCCGGTAGGAAGCTTATTAGGAAAAATAACCAGCAAGGAATATCGATTAAATTCAGATACAGTGTCAGCCCTGAGGGCAGCCCGCAACATCTCTTCAGCAAAAGCTGAAATAGAACTGGGATTCAAATCACGCCCTATAAGGGATTCGGTGCATGATGCTTACAAATGGTTTGAGAAATTCGGTTTACTGAAAAAGCCGCTGCTACATAAAAATGGATTTAGTTCTTGACAGAACTCGACTTTCACAGATGGGCGGTGTGGTCCCAATTAATCATTGCGGCCATAACATTTATGAGTGTGATTGTTGTAGCTGCCCCATATGGACGTTACGAACGTAGTGGGTGGGGGTGGCGTGTTCAAAAAAAACACGGGTGGATCCTGATGGAATTCCCAGCAGTAGCGGTGTTCGTGGCTTTATTTTTGATTGGAGAGAATCGCTTAGAACTCGTCCCACTGGTATTTCTAGGAATCTGGCAGATCCACTACATACATCGAGCATTTATTTTCCCATATCGAATGCGATTTTCCTCTCGTATGATTCCCTTACTGGTTCCTGTACTGGGAATTGTATTTAACACACTTAATGCGTACATCAATGCGCGTTGGCTCACTCACTTCGGAGATTACGGATCAGAATGGCTCAATGACCCGCGCTTCCTACTCGGACTAACAGTGTTCGTAGCAGGATGGCTTGGAAACCTGGATTCAGACAACAAGCTCAGATCTCTTCGAAAATCTGATGATACTTCTTACAAGATCCCCAGAGGTGGTCTCTACCGTTGGATTTCGGCTCCTAATTACGGATGCGAAATCTTGATGTGGATGGGTTGGGCCATCGCAACCTGGTCAACAGCCGGGTTGGCTTTTGCCTTGTGCTCCGCAGCAAATCTCGCACCCAGGGCACTTAACCACCATTCGTGGTATCGCAAAAATTTCGAAGAGTACCCTACCGAACGTAAAGCCTTGATCCCGTACATTCTTTGAAATAGTGGTCTAACGAATCAACAAAAGCTTGAATCACCTCGGCAGGAATGGACCAGGGTGCTTGGTTTCTCCGGCAGCTTCAGCCAACCAGTTTTCCTGAGCAATATGATCGAGAGCGCTATATTCGGTGGGTGGCAATACTGTTACTTCAGCGTTTATAGCATCCGTGATACTGGCGGTCAATGTATCGCTCAATCCGCCAACTGCTAACAGCGTATTAGCGGTAATATTCGGTGCAAACTTCACAAGGTCAAAAAGCCCTAATGTGCGTTCTGCTTCCTCCCATTGTTGCGGATTTGAACGCCTGAAATCATTAAATTCCTGTTGAGGATATACATCAGTTGTCCTCGCAGAATAATCCTCCCAATCAGCAAATAAGATCTGACCCGAAGTCAAAAGCACTTTAACACCATCCCGTAATGCGGCTGACTGAAAAGCTAGGTCAGATCCAGATATCGCCAAGTTGCCAGGATTTATCTCCGGCTGATCAAGCAATACGTCAATGGCTCGGATGCAGTCCGCAACTACTTCTCGCCACTTGTATATATCGTTTTCGGGAAGCCCTTCAGTCAACAGTCCAGGATACGCAGCTTTGTAATTATCATCAGATAAGCGCTGCCCCCGATGGCACAGGGCCATTACAGCGAACCGGTCTCTCCTTTCCCATGCAGGGATTGCCACAACACTACCGTATCCAGGAGCTTGAAATAAAGGCGTAAATGGACCTGAGCCCTTAGGCAACAAATAATATGCAAATAGCGGGTAATCCCCGATTCCGTTAAAACTAAACCCCCAAGCCGTAGATAGTTCATTGGACCGCAACGGTATCTCGATACGCCGCACAGGTGAGGTTTGAAGTGCAGCCACTTCGTCTAATGTAGATTGCCAGTAATCTACGAAATGTCGCTCACCAATTAACATAATTAATCCCCCCCGTTAAATTTCTGGTGTGAAGCCACTAGTCGAAAGACCAACCGGATTCGGTGAAAGAAT
>JASMAO010000133.1 GCA_030754315.1 SAR202 cluster bacterium | reverse complement strand
CTTCCAGATACACACTCCATGCATCTCCTAGAACGGATGATGGATCGGTGACTGATACCTCTACAGGGCTCTGTCCTGCCTCGTATCTTTCAGGATGAAGTATTTGTGCCGTAGACAGGGGCGGGTTCGCATACGCTTCATTAATCGTCTCGAATCCGCCAGCTCCGTACATGTAATTAACGAACCGGGCACCTTCTTCCAATGGGAACAGAAACTCTCGCTGGATAACCCGGGGAGCTTCACGTAAAGCTGAGAGTAGCTCATCACTAGGTACAACGGACGATGCCTCTCGTTCCTCTTCGGACATGTCTTTGTCGATGAAAACCAGCTCTGAAATGGTAGCGTCTCCTTCTACGAGAGCGTGCAAGGCAATCCTCGCGTCAATGTTTACCGCCAAATTTTTGGAGATGGATTTTATATCGAAGTGTTGGGCCTGAAGACCGTGCACGAATTCGTGCACGTATGTGCGTATTTGTGACGGAGTGGAGACTAAATTCTCACTGGCGATGTACAGCGTGTCATCACTGGTGTCATAGAAACTTGACGCACTGTAGTCCAACAGGCTCATCTGTATCTCATAGAGGTTGTCATTTTGGGACAGGATGCCTAAAGCTCGATAGAGCGCCTCGGTTATTAATGTGTCGTTCTTTCCTCTCTCAAAATCGCTTAGAATTCGACTTTGCATTTCGTCTCGGGATATTAATTCAACATTAATTCCTCTTACCGAGTTCAAGCTTCGGAATACGTTTGTTTTGAGGTTGATAGAATCCATTCTACTAGCCAAGGACTGTTGCTCATCTTCAATGGGTGTAGGTGTAAAGTTGGGCACCACCGTGGGGAGTATGACGGGACCAGGATTGAATTTAGATTGAGGTGTGGGTTCCAAGATCGGTGTTGCTGTCGGTTGAATAACTTTCAAGCTGGGAGGAGACGGCCC
Source organism: SAR202 cluster bacterium (assembly GCA_030754315.1). Classification (GTDB taxonomy): domain Bacteria; phylum Chloroflexota; class Dehalococcoidia; order Lucifugimonadales; family JASMAO01; genus JASMAO01. Next base: position 5,396 of record JASMAO010000133.1, on the reverse strand, counting down.
TAACTGAGCGTCATCTATGATTTTTATTCCTGAGTTTGTATCGGTCGGTGACGATTGGTTTCTCTCACACCCTACCGGTGACACAAGCAGTGCCACAATAGTTATCAATGGTACTATTTGGGAAACGGTTCGTAGCAAAGGCCGCTGGGATATGGGCATTGGCGCCTCAGTATCAGCTCGGGGATGCGAATGTGTCAATCAATAGACCTCTGTTGTACTTCTATTCAGTATCGTAAAGTGCGACAATGCTTTAGGAACAGGGTTGCGAATCTTCCAGACCAATTGAAGGATGGTTGAGGTATGAATAGAGGTAGTGGCGGGTTGATCATTGCTGGCTTGATTGTAGCTGTGGTTGGTTGGCTGATTCAAACTGACTTAGTTGACCAATTAGGCAAGGTGCTAGTTATAGTGGGTGCGGGAGTGGGCGTTTTTGGTCTTATTAAGGTGATGTCAAGCAGAGGGTCATCGTGAAGTACGCAGGCTGATTGAAGAGATAGGTTAAGTGTCAGATCTGGCTTCAAAATAGGAGGGTAGGCCATGGGAATACTGGCTAGAACGTCAACTCTAATGAGAGCGAAAATGAATCGCTTGCTGGACAGGGCGGAGAATCCTAGCGAAACACTTGATGTTGCGTATGATAAACAAATAGAGATGCTGCGTAACGTAAAACGCGGTGTGGTGGAAATGGTTTCTACTAAACGGAGATTGGAGTTGCAGGCTGGTAAAGTCCAGGACAACATATCTAAGTTGGACGCACAAGCTCGTCAAGCAATGGATATGGGTCGGGAGGACATGGCTCGACTAGCCCTAGAGCGAAAGCAACACGCGATTACAGAACTTCAAGATTTAGACCAACAGATTTCGGGCCTCGAGTTGGAACAGGAGAAGTTGACCAAGGCTGAGCAGAGATTGCAAGCTAAGGTCCAGGCATTCAGAACCAAGAAGGAAATCATTAAAGCTCAATATAAGGCGGCTCAAGCGCAGGTCAGAATCGGTTCGGCTTTATCTGGTATCTCTGAAGAAATGGGGGACATCACTCTTTCGGTCGAAAGGGCTGAGGACAAAACAGAGGCATTGAGGGCAAAGTCGGGAGCCATTGACGAGTTGGCAGAGTCTGGAGTACTGAATATGGATATCGACGGTAAAGACGATATTAGCAGGGAACTTGATAAGCTCAGTGCGAATGCAGAAGTTGAGAATGAACTAGCCGCTTTAAAGGCAAGTGTTTCTGAGAAAAAGTCGCTCCCGGAGGGACAGTCATGATCGTTCGAATCCTGACCGAAGGACAGTACAGATTGCCCGGCTCTTTCATTGACCAACTCAATGAGGTAGATAACAAGATTGTTGATGTGGTGGAACAAGAGGATGAAACTGGATTTCAGAAGTTGCTGATCGAGATGCTAGATTTGGTTCGAAATAACGGCACCGAGGTGGGTATGGACGAGTTAGTGGAGTCGGATATTGTGTTGCCAGAACCAGACATCACACTGATTGAAGCTGAGGAGCTATTTACCGGTGAGGGTATTGTGCCGGGTTAGGCATGGATCTCGTTAATTTTGGTATACGCGATAGGATTTGCCGCACTCGTAAACGTCAATGGACCTTTATGGCGTCTGTGAGTTAGGTTCGGGCATTTCAGTCCTTGAGCAAATTCCCCTGTTTGTGTCTTTTGGAGTATAGCTAAAACGGTATTCCCCACAGAGCGTACCATTGTTCCAGATTCTTTTCGACAGGCAACTTCTCTTTTTCCATTAAAGTGCCGATTTTCATCTCAGAACGGTTATCTCTTTCTTTTTCCCCGGACAGTACTATTGGGTAAAACTGGCCTCGCTTAATGTTATAGATTAAGTAGGCTTGATTTTGTTTGTAGGTGAATCCAAAGACCGCCGCGACTAATCGGTCACCGAAGCCATGTTCGGTAATAGTTTCTCCAACTAGGTGCAGGATAGAGACTAGATCGTCAAAGTCGTGATCGGTAAGAACAACCCATCTGGTTCCGTAAGTGTCGTCTATGATCTCATATTGAGAATCCGTAGTTTTACTACTTACCTTGAGGAGTTCGTTAACTTCCGAGTTGAGGTTCTCGAAAAAAGTTGACTCAACGGGATTGAAAACGAGTCCTGCCTTTCCAGTTGGTCCTAGATCACTGTATGCCCCAAATGAGTCGGCCGCGGTGGCGATCGAGAAATAGGCGTCTCTATTTACCTGTTTAAGCCTGTGTCGACTGAATAGATTGCTTAGTAATCCCAAGGCGCGGTTTAGGATCCGCCTTCCATCTGTCGTTGCATCTCTCGGAGTCGCTCGATTCTCTTTTCTACGGGGGGATGGCTTGATAGAAGCCGTGCGGTCGCGTTGCCTTTGATCGCGTTTATTATGAAAAAGGCGTTGGCATGCTCCACCTGGCGCAGGTCTTTTTCTGGTATTCGATACATGTCGTCACTGATTTTGTTGAGTGCAGATGCTAACTGTAGCGGTGCTCCGGTCAGTATTGCCCCACTGCGATCGGCTGCGTACTCACGGTACCTGGACAGGCTCAATATTAAAAGTTGGCTCATGAAGTATATGGTGATTGTACCAACGTATAGACCCAGTGCTATGATCATGGAGTTGCTTCCGCCTTCTCGCCTATTTCCGCCTCCAAAACCTCCGAACAGGCTGATCCAAAACAACAACTGCAGCAGATATCCAGACATGATGACAATTAGGCCTGCCCACGTTATTACCATCACGTCTCTATTCTTCACGTGACTCAATTCGTGAGCGAGTACCGCCTCTTGTTCTTTTTCGTCGAGGCGGGACATAAGACCGGTTGTTACAGTAACTATCGAGTTCTTAGGATTTCGGCCGGTTGCAAAGGCATTCGGGACGTGAGTGTCCATTATGGCTAATTTCTTGGGCTTAGGCATGTCTGCCATTGCGGCTAGTCTTTCCACCATCCCATGTAGCTTTGGTTCTTCATTTGGCCCAACGATCCGGGCACCTGTAGTCATTAATACTAATTTGTCGGATCCGTAATATTGGAGTGCGGCCAAAATAGCACCCATAACAAAAATGAATATCGGTGGTATGCCGGCCCAGAAGAGAAGGCCGGCGAAGGTCACATATATGAGCAACAGGAAAAAACTAGTCAAGGCTATTCTGACGTTTAACTCCGTGTCCCGTCCGTAGCCATGCTGCTTCATAATTGATTCCGTTCTACTTTAATCGTTTTTGGTGAGTAATATTGAACGAAGCTTGGATATCACTTTTCCCAACTCTTCCTCGCTAAGATTTGTTGGATCGACCCCAATTTCATCTAGTGCGCTTAGCTGGTACATGTAAATGGGGGTTTCACCTTTGAGCATTAGGTAAAGGATTTCATCACGCGATGGCCCCTGCCAGTGTTCAGTGAAACCAATTATAGTGGTAGGAATTAAGAAGTCGTAATTATCATGCTCAATGCGGATCTCTGTTCCGGGTATTTCGATGAGGGCGTCCTGGACACGTTCGCACATTTGACGGTATTGTCTGTTTTCCTCTTCTTCGTCCTGGTCGAGAAACACCTCTGTTGCTTTTAACAACCCAACAATCTCTTCTTTGGCGACCTTCATGCCCCGCCCTATGAATTGGTTCGGACTGGCGTTGGCTGTCGCTGCACGTATGAGATCGGTTCGCCCACACAAAATACCTGTACCTTGAGGGCCCCTAATGCCCTTACCTCCACTGTATTGGACTAAATCAGCCCCCATAGGAATATATTTGGATAAGTTGGCTCTAGGTGGCAGCATTGAGGCCGCATCCACGATCAAAGGAATGTGATTAGAGTGAGCGATATTTGCCATCTGGTCCAAGGGTAATGCCCGGCGTGAAGTGAAAGGTGAGACCAAATATATGAGAGCTGCGGTGTGTTCGTTGATAGCTGCCTGTACCTGCCATGGCTTCGCGCCTCTCCCGTCACCGACGTTGACCAGTTTCCCGCCTGTGGCGGTGTAGAGTTGGTCATACGGGAATCTGTGACAGGTCTGAATGACGAACTGGCTTTTCAATCCAGAGGCGTTCGGTAACTGAGCCATTTTAGCTGGGTCATGACCGGCCATACAGGCGGCTGCTTGGAGAACAAGTCCACCCGATGATCCGCTGGTAACGAGAGCCGCTTCTGATCCCGTGACTTTGGCCAAAATAGTACTTGCTGCGGCGTTAAGCTCGTCTAGATCTACCATTACGGAGGCGGCTTTGGCCATAGCATCTGATGCCTCTGGCCGTAGCTTGGTACCGCCGAAAAGGGTGGTTGTACCACCGGCGTGTATGCCGGGGCGCACACCGACAGTGCGGTAGACATCTCGAGGATCTTCGCGATACTGTGTCAAATCAACCGTGATTATAGCAGATCATACTGCATTTATTGACGAATTATGGGCGTTTTGATTATTCCGACAAGGCTTGTCATAGGACCAGCATAGCGTCGCCCAGGGAATAAAAGCGGTATTTTAATTTAATTGCCTCACGGTACGCGTTAAGTATGAGGTTGCGGTCTGCGAAGGCGCTCGTAAGCATGAGTAGCGTTGACTTGGGCAAGTGAAAGTTTGTTATTAGGCTGTCCACTATTTTAAAGGTATGGCCAGGTGTGATAAATATGTCTGCCCAGCCGGAGGTTGCAGAAAGCATGCTGTGATTTTGGACAACTGGCGACAAATATGCCGTATGTTCCATTAGTCGGGTAGCAGTCGTTCCAACTGAAATGACTCGGCGGCCTTCGACTTTAGCATCGTTTATTGTATCTACAGCTGATTGATTTATGCTAAAGCGCTCCGGGCGCATTTGGTGAGATCTGACGTCATCAGTATCAATAGGACGGAAAGATCCGAAACCTACGTGCAATGTAGCGAAGACGAGCTTTACGCCGGTATCGCGAAGCGCATTAAGCAAGGAGGTTGTAAAGTGCAGGCCTGCGGTTGGAGCTGCAATGCTACCAGGAGTTTTAGCATAAACTGTTTGGTATCGGCCTGAGTCTTCAAGAGGTTTATGAATGTAGGGTGGTACCGGTATCTCACCGATCTGATCGAAGTCAAGTTCGCCAGAGAATTTCAAGGTGCGGATGCCAGTTTTGTCAGAATCCATGACAATTCCAGTAATTCTATGGTCACCTTGAACCAATTCGAATTCTACTCCCACTTTCATTCGCCGCCCGGGTTTAACCAGCGCTTGCCAAACGCCAGTGTCTAATTGGTCAAGTATCAAGAATTCGACATTGCCTCCTGTATCTGAACGAATACCACGCAACCGCGCGGGTATAACCCGACTCTCGTTGAATACCATTACATCTCCGGGACGCATATATTCAGGGAGATCGAAGAATCTGCGATGTTCAATCGAGCGAGATTTTCTTTGGACCACCATTAGACGGGAATGATCACGTG
>JASMAO010000132.1 GCA_030754315.1 SAR202 cluster bacterium | reverse complement strand
CGCTCGGCTAGGCTAAGTTTCAAGACCGCTTCGTTGAAATTACTCCAAAACCCTAACCGACACTGATTCTAAATTAGAAACTCCTGAGGGATGTTTATATGCCATACGAAACACCGCTGAGTACCTATCTTACAGAATCGTCAGCCACCGGCAGACAGCCAAACCCAGAATTCGTTTCCTATCTTGCGTCTCTACAGCAAATAAACACTGTCGCACCGGAAGTGGCGCGTGCCATAGTGTCAGAGCTTGCCGATCAACGTGCAAATCTTAAGATGATCGCGAGCGAGAATTACTGCTCATTGGCGGTTCAAGCTGCTCAGGGCAATCTATTAACTGATAAGTATGCAGAAGGATATCCATTCCATCGTTTTTACGCAGGATGCGACAACGTGGATGTCATCGAAAGCCTAGCTGCATCAACAGCAGAGTCTCTCTTCGGTGCCGATCATGCCTATGTGCAACCCCATTCAGGAGCTGACGCCAATCTTGTGGCCTACTGGGCCATTCTATCGGCTCGAATTCAGACCCCTTTCCTGGATAACCTCAATATTAAGGACCCTTCAACGTTATCTGCATCTGACTGGGACAAGCTCAGGGCGACACTTGGGGAACAGGTATTGCTGGGTATGAACTATTATTCTGGGGGACATCTTACGCATGGCTACAGGCACAACTTCTCATCAAGAATGTTCCGATCTTTTTCATACGATGTGGATCGCGAAACCAACCTTATCGACTACGAAAAAGTCCGAGACCAAGCAAAAGAAATACGCCCACTGATACTACTAGCCGGATATAGCGCATATCCACGTAATATCAACTTCCGTATCTTCAGAGAAATCGCAGACGAAGTCGGAGCGGTTTTGATGGTCGATATGGCGCACTTCGCTGGACTCGTAGCCGGAGGCGTCATGGCCAACGACTACAACCCCGTTGTACACGCAGACGTCGTTACCACCACCACCCATAAAACCCTACGTGGCCCCAGAGGCGGTATGGTCCTTTCGAGCGATGAATTCGCCGACCACGTAGACAAAGGATGTCCGTTGGTATTGGGTGGTCCATTACCACATGTAATGGCTGCCAAGGCAGTTGGGCTCCAAGAAAATAACACTGAGGATTTTCGTGACTATTCCCAACGGGTAGTGCAAAATGCCTCCGCACTGGCCAACGCCTGCGTTGCGGAGGGAATGAATATACTCACTGGTGGCACCGATAATCACCTGCTTCTATTAGATACAACTCCATTCGACCTTACTGGAAGACAAGCCGAGTCAGCGGTAAGGGAAATCAACATCACCCTCAACCGAAACTCCCTGCCATTCGATTCCAACGGCCCTTGGTATACGAGTGGCCTCCGCATTGGAACTCCCGCGCTGACAACTCTGGGAGCCGGACCGACTGAGATGCAAGAGATAGCCTCGATCATCAAGCTGGTACTCTCCAACACGAGTCCTGCAACGATGACCAAGGGTAAGAACGCAGGCTCACTTAGCAAATCCCGTTTCTCGACCGAGCAAAACACGCTGACGGAAGCCCGATCCCGAACAGCCGCACTAGCTGAGCGTTTTCCCGTGTACCCAGAGTTAGATCTAGACTACCTCCAGAAACACCTCTGCTAAAGGCAGTGTGCTAGCCACAGTCCAACTCCGTCAGCGCATCTCGGGCTGCTGCTCGCTCCGCATCCGCTATGCGGCGCCCAGTTCCACGGCCGACGATTTCACCATCCACGTTCACCTCCGCCGTGAAGATACGGAGATGGTCTTCACCCCCGGTATCAACAATGGAATATATTGGCAGACCTATACCTTTGACCCGGACAAATTCCAGTAACACTGACTTAGGGTTGCCTGGATCTGTACGCCTGCCTGCCGAATCGATTTCTTCTGATAGGACGAATAAGCATGACACTCTGGCTATTTCGTAACCCTGATCCAATAGCAAAGCTCCAATAACGGCCTCGAACACATTGGCGAGATTGCTTTGCCGACGGCGCCCGCCTCCATTCTCTTCTCCCTTCCCTATGTACAGCAGTTCACCCAGATTCAGAGCAGCTGCCACCCGTGCTAACGTTTCGTTCCGGATAACCTGGTCCCGGGCTCGTGACAAATCACCTTCACTCCAATCCGGATGTCTAACAAACATCTCCTGCGCAACAATCAGCTTGAGAACGGCATCACCTAGATATTCCAACCGCTCATTCGACTCGACAAAAATTCCCGGATTCTCGTTCAGGAAAGAGCTATGAACTAGCGCCGACGTCAACAAATCTTCGTTCTGAAATGAAACACCAAGCGCATTTTCTAGCAATGAAATATTTACCATATATTAAATATTTTCAACTCCTTATTTAATCGAATTTTGGGATTACTCCAAACGGAACAAAAGATCACCTAAATTGTATCCCCTTGGTGGATTTGACCCAAATTCTATTCAAAGTGAAAACTACAACACAATCTCAAAATATCCAGCATCCTGCCGTGGCGCCCTCGAACAAATGCCGTTGCTAGAATGTTCTGCGACATAGTAACACCGGACGGTGAACCATTTCAGAGCGACCCACGTGCGGTACTCAAGCGCAATTTAAAAAGAGCCTCCGACTTGGGCTACACTTACTATGTTGGTCCAGAATTGGAGTATTTCTACTTCAAAAATTCGCGCAGTGTTAAGGTTCTGGATGAGGGGGGATATTTTGACCAAGAATCCCCCAGTTTGGCAACTGATCTACGACGCCAGACAGTGCTCACGTTAGAGGAACTAGGCATTCCAGTTGAGTCGAGCCATCATGAAGTAGCACTTAGCCAACACGAGATCGACCTACGTCACACCGATGCCCTCACTATGGCTGATACAGTTATGACCTATAGAGTGGTTGTTAAAGAAATAGCCATGCAGAATGGTTATTACGCAAGTTTCATGCCAAAACCTGTAGCTGGTATCAACGGTAGCGGAATGCACGTACACCAATCTCTATTTTCGGGCAACATCAACGCTTTCTACGATGAAAAAAGTCCTGACCACCTTACCGATGTCGCCCGTAACTTCGCAGCCGGTCTGCTCAGACACGCCCGCGAGATAACCTCCGTCACTGACCAATGGGTGAATTCTTACAAGCGCCTAGTACCGAGCCGGGACCCAGAACCGCTTGGCTACGAGGCGCCAGCATTCGTCTCTTGGGCGAGGGTGAACAGATCCGACCTACTGCGTCTACCTGCCTACAAGACTGGTCGCGAGGAATCAAGACGCATCGAATACCGTGCACCAGATCTGTCATGTAACCCATACCTTGCCTTTAGTGTAATGTTGGCAGCGGGCCTTGACGGCATAGAGGGCAGGTACCCTCTGCCAGAACCAGTAGAAGAGAACCTGTACCGTATGACAGAAATCGAAAGACTTGAACTAGGTATCCAGACGCTACCGGGGAGCCTATTCGAGGCTATCCAGATCACAGAGAACAGCGAATTAGTGCGAAAAGCACTCGGCGATCAAGTATTTGATAGTTTCATACGTAACAAAAAGATTGAGTGGGACCAATACCGGTCACAGGTTACCGACTACGAAATCGATCGCTACCTACCGACCCTTTAGTTTCCTACATATCGTGTGATACCCCGTCAGACCCAGGCGATGTCATTTTTTTCACAAATATAGAATACGCCAACCTAGTTAGGGTATAATCACACGCTCAGCAGACACTCTTACCAAGCGTGTCTTGTTTTTTTTGACTGTTTGGCGCGCCCATCCCAAAAGTAGGCCGCTCAACCCAGTGCCCTTGAAAGATAGACTGAAATGACTGGCAACTACTATAAAAACCTACCCATACCATCACAGCAGGGCTTGTACGACCCCAATTTCGAGCACGCTTCCTGCGGGGTAGGGCTGGTCGCTAACATTAACGGCCTCAGATCTCACTCCATAATCAGACAGGGAATGGAAGTGCTCATAAATCTAGGCCACAGGGGAGCAACTGGAGCTGATCCGGAAACCGGCGATGGAGCTGGCATACTGCTGCAAATGCCCCATCAGTTCCTAAAACTCGAAGCTGCAAAAATTGGCATTACCCTACCCCCACAAGGCAAATATGGTGTAGGAGCTACCTTCCTGCCCCAAGATTCGGTCCAACGCCAGGCCTGTGAAAACCTTATTGAACGCGTTGTGCTTGAAGAAGGCCAGCGATTCCTAGGTTGGCGCAACGTTCCCATATCACCAGATGCGATAGGGAACCTTGCAAACCGCGTACGCCCCACAATACGACAGTTCTTTGTAGGCACGGCCGATGACATGGATCCTTCTTACCCATTCGAACTTAAGCTCTATGTAATTCGAAAACACATCGAGCACGTTGTGTCTGAAACTAAGCTGTCCAGTAAAAATGACTTTTACATCTCAAGCTTGTCCTCCAACAAGTTGGTGTACAAAGGCCTAATCATGGCCCAACAACTTGAGGGTTTTTACCATGACCTAAACGACGAAACCATGGTCACTTCTTTCGCTTTGATCCACTCGCGGTTTAGTACCAATACCCTGGGTTCGTGGAAACTGGCTCACCCCTACCGCTTAATGATTCACAACGGAGAGATTAACACTCTCCGTGGAAATATTAATGCGATGATTGCACGAGAAGCGATGTTAAAGTCAAAGGTATTAGGTAACGACATAGAAAAGATATCCCCCGTGATCTCTCCGAACCAGAGCGATACCGCCACCTTAGACAACGTCTTGGAATTACTTCTGGCAACCGGGCGTTCTCTCGAACATTCCCTAATGATGCTAATCCCAGAAGCTTGGTCCAACGAAATCCCGTTGGACCAACCCAAGAAAGACTTCTACCAATACCACTCGGCTCTCATGGAGCCATGGGATGGCCCTGCCCTAGTCGTCGCCACTGACGGGACAAAAGTATGCGCAATACTAGATCGGAACGGATTGAGACCCTGTCGCTACCTTGTCACATCGAACGGTCTTCTAGTGATGGCTTCGGAGAGTGGCGTACTTGACATACCCACAGACCAAGTCCTCTATAAATGGCGAATCCAACCCGGCCGTATGTTCATGCTCGACAGCCGCTCAGGGAAAATCATAGACGACGACAAAATAAAGTCGGATTTGTCGTCCAGAAAGCCCTATGGCACGTGGATTCAAGACAACATGGTCACTATGGCCAAATTACCAGAACCAGACCTCATACCTAAACCAAATTTCGAAACTCTTTTGCAACAACAAATCGCATTCGGCTATACCCAGGAAGACCTTAAGATGCTGCTTGAGCCTATGGCTGTTGGGGGCACCGAGCCAGTGGGATCCATGGGGAACGATGCTCCGCTTGCAATATTGTCTAATGAAAACCCATTGCTGTTCAGTTACTTCAAACAGCTATTCGCACAGGTAAGTAACCCTCCTTTAGACGCTATTCGTGAAGAATTAGTCACATCCGTAGAGACATTCATAGGAAGCGAGAAAAATCTCTTTGGGGAGACTCCCGAACACTGCGGTCAACTCAACTTGAAAGAACCTATACTTACAAACCGCGAACTGGCACAGATTAAAACCATAGAACAACCCAGACTCAGATCCGAAATACTTTCAACCGTGTTCCGCCCCGACAAAGGATCGAGCGCCCTCCAACAGGCAATGGATATGCTCTGTAAAAAGGCTGTGGCAGCGGTCCAAAACGGCCGGACACTCCTAGTCCTGTCCGACAGAGAGGCAGATTCGAAGCACGCTCCGATCCCCAGTCTCCTTGCGACAGCAGGAGTCCATCACCACTTGATACGAGAAGGCCTACGTACCCAAACCGGACTTGTTGTTGAATCAGGCGAACCGAGAGAGGTAAGCCATTTCGCTTTACTTTTCGGGTATGGAGCTGGGGCTGTTAATCCATACCTCGCTTTCGACACATTAGCAGGCTTAGTAAGGGAAGGTCCCCTTGTTCATACGCTAGACATCGCATCCGCCGAAAAAAACTTCATTAAGGCCATCAGAAAAGGCGTCATCAAAACGATGTCCAAGATGGGTATCTCGACACTACAAGGCTACCGTGGCGCGCAGATTTTTGAGGCTGTGGGCTTATCACAAGAGTTTGTGAATCGTCACTTTACATGGACAACCACACGGATTGACGGCATTGGCATCACAGAGATTCAAGAAGAGAGCCAGAAGCGCCAACAGTTGGCATACCCAGCTACTCCTATGACCAACAGCCATCAAGAATTACCACCTGGCGGCCAGTACCAGTGGCGTGAAGGCAGTGAGTACCACATGTGGAATCCCAATGCCATAGCCAAACTTCAAGATGCCGTACGCACCAACAACCCAAAGTCTTTTGAAGAATTCACTGCGATATGCAACAGAGAGAGTAAGAGCCAATACACCATCCGTGGGCTTCTCGATTTCAATAAGTCTGGCGATCCCGTCCCACTAGACGAAGTAGAACCCGCATCCGCTATACTGACCAGATTTGCCACTGGTGCCGTATCTTTCGGCTCAATCAGTCGAGAAGCCCACGAAACAATGGCCATCGCAATGAACAGGATCGGTGCCCGGAGTAACACTGGAGAGGGCGGAGAAGACTACAACAGGTACGTACCTGACCTAAACGGGGATTCACGAAGCAGCGCTATGAAACAAGTTGCATCGGGTAGATTCGGCGTCACGATCAACTATCTCTCCAACTCAACCGACATCCAGATTAAGATGGCCCAGGGATCTAAACCAGGCGAAGGAGGACAGCTTCCTGGAAGCAAAGTAGACGAATATATAGCATGGGTGAGAAACACGACACCTGGTGTTGAGCTTATCTCCCCGCCACCGCATCATGACATATATTCCATAGAGGATCTTGCCCAACTCATACACGATCTTAAGAACTCCAACCCGAGCGCTCGAGTTCACGTCAAGCTCGTTTCGGAAGCCGGTGTGGGTACTATTGCTGCTGGTGTATCGAAGGGACGAGGTGATGTCGTTCTGATCAGCGGTGACAGTGGAGGAACTGGTGCATCTCCCGAATCATCCATAAAGCATTCCGGTTTGCCATGGGAGCTCGGCCTTGCCGAAACACAACAAGTACTAGTAATGAACGATCTGCGAGGACGTATAGTGGTCCAAACGGACGGGCAACTCAAAACAGGCAGGGACGTCGCCGTCGCATGTTTGTTAGGCGCTGAGGAATTCGGTTTTGCAACGGCACCAATCGTTTCTATGGGCTGCATAATGCTCCGTAAGTGTCATTTCGGTACCTGTTCAGTAGGCATAGCGACCCAGGATCCGGAATTGAGGAAAAGCTTCTCAGGTCAGCCTGAACACATAATTAACTATTTCCGATTCGTTGCTGAAGATTTTCGCCATTACATGAGCGCACTTGGTTTTAGGACGGTTAATGAGATGGTTGGCCGTGTAGACAAGCTTCACACAAAAAACGCAAGCGACCACTGGAAAGCAAGAGGCATAGATCTTATGCCTCTGCTCCACATGCCTGACGTACCAAAAGATGTCGCTAGATTCCATTGTGAAGATCAAGATCACGTATTGGAAAAGGCACTGGACAAGCAACTCATCAACCAATGCCAAGACGCCATCGAGTCAGGCACTCGAGTATCTATTAGCATGCCAATTAGCAATTCTAACAGGGCTGTAGGTACGTCACTAAGCTACGAAATAGCGAAACGATTTGGCGAAGAGGGACTCCCAGATGGAACAATTGATTTAGCCTTTACAGGCTCAGCAGGCCAAAGCTTCGCCGCCTTCCTAGCCAAGGGCATCAACATACGGCTCGAGGGGGACGTCAACGACTATCTCTGTAAAGGCTTGTCTGGCGGCAATGTTATCGTGGTGCCGCATCGACAATCTGTCTTTCCCCCAGAGGAAAACATATTAGTCGGCAACGTTTGCCTATACGGTGCAACCTCCGGGAAAGTCTTAATCAGAGGCATCGCAGGGGAACGCTTCGCCGTTCGTAATAGTGGCGCCGACGCAGTCGTCGAAGGCGTTGGAGACCATGCGTGTGAATACATGACACGCGGTCGTATCGTTGTGCTCGGGCCAACAGGCCGCAACTTTGCAGCAGGCATGAGCGGTGGGGAAGCTTACGTCCTAGATGAACATGGTCTGTTCGCTGGACTATGTAACACTGAAATGGTCGATCTCCAAGCCGTGGAAACAGACGAAGATGCCAATATACTTCGCTGCCTATTAACCGAGCATTACCGAGGAACCGGCAGTTCCAACGCAGAGCGGATTTTAAACCAATGGGACAAAATGCTGGTCAACTTTGTAAAAGTCATGCCCCGTAACCACAAACGTGCATTGGCAGAACTATCGTCTGTACGAGGCATTTCTCATGGGTAATCCCCACGGTTTTATGAAAACCAAGCGCAAGCTGCCTCCGAAACGTTCTGCTTCGGACCGGACCAACGACTTCGATGAATTCATATTACCCTGGAGCGAAGAGGCAGCCCGCGAACAGGGCGAACGATGTATGGGTTGCTCGGTTCCATTTTGCCATAAAGGCTGTCCTCTCGGAAACAGAATTCCTGACTGGAATGATCTTGTCTACCGCGGGCAGTGGCATTCGGCTCTTAATTCTCTGCACGCAACTAACAATTTCCCTGAATTCACCGGTCGAGTATGCCCTGCCCCTTGTGAAAGTTCCTGTGTCCTGGCAATAAACCAAGACCCTGTAACTATAGAGTATATCGAAAAAGCCATTGCGGACCGGGGTTGGTCAGAAGGATGGATTACACCACAACCACCGTCGATTCAAACCGGCAAGAAGGTTGCTGTGGTGGGTTCTGGCCCAGCAGGCCTAGCCACTGCACAACAGGTCAGGCGGTGCGGCCATGAAGTCATTGTATTTGAACGCAATGAAATGATCGGTGGGCTTCTCCGATTTGGAATACCAGATTTCAAGCTGGACAAAAAAATAGTGCAGCGGCGGGTCGACCAAATGATTGCCGAGGGAATTGTCTTCAAAACAAGTGTACACGTTGGGGAAAACTACCCCTCGGACCGTCTAGTCAAAGAGTTCGACGCTATCTGTTTAACAGGCGGTTCCACCCAAGCTCGTGATCTGCCTGTTCCGGGTCGAGAACTCGGTGGCATCCATCTCGCCATGGAATATTTAACTCAACAAAACAGGATCAACGCTGGAAGCAAAGTCGACCCGATTGATCGAATCAGCGCCGAGGGCAAACGAGTAGTCATACTCGGAGGGGGCGACACGGGGTCAGACTGTTTAGGAACGTCTCACAGGCAGGGTGCAGAAACCGTTTATCAGTTTGAGTTGCTGTCAGAACCGCCTCTGGAAAGATCCACAAACAACCCTTGGCCAGAATGGCCCTTAATTCTGCGTTCATCCGCTTCTCATGATGAAGGTGGTGTACGCGATTACGACATACTTACCAAACGGTTTTCAGGAAGTAACGGACGCGTCAAAAAACTGCACGCCGTCAGAATCGAGTGGGTCTCGGAGGACTCGAAAGAGCGCCCATCTATGCACGAGATCCCGGAAAGTGCTTTTGAGATAGAAACGGATCTAGTCCTGCTAGCCCTAGGGTTCGTCCACCCAGAGCGTGATGGTATGATTTCAGAACTCGGTGTCGAGGTAAACGCGCGCGGGAATATAAAAGTCGACGAGAACAAGATGTCCAGTATCGCTGGCATCTTCGCAGCTGGTGATATGGTGAGAGGCCAATCCCTAGTGGTTTGGGCACTGGCAGAAGGACGCGAGGCTGCCCGAGGGATAGACGAGTATCTCACGGGGAAGTCTACCTTCCCATAGATACTGGCTCACGACTAAGGCATATCTGTCCCAAGAGCCGCCACAGTTGACACCGCCCACCCAATGGTAGACCCTTTCGCTACAAGACAGCTTTAGGAGGACCGAGAAACGTCACGTCCGATCAAAATTAACTCCTTCAAAAGCACCCATGACGGAAATATGCAGTCAACCTATCCTTACGTTCACCATCAACAATGATACCCGCGATTAAGTCAAATGAGATCGAACGTGAGATTTTCCAGCGCGAACTGGATTCGTTCGTGCCAGACAAAGCACTCGATGCTCACGCTCATATGTGGGCAGGGATTCCAAACCAAAAAAATGGATCGGGACTATCCCCATGGATCGAAAAAGACATGACAGTCACCCTATTCCACGATCTGATGGAAGATCTTATCCCCAGACGTACTATTGGAGGGCTCTTGTTAGCGCTCCCGATGAGCATACACGGGTTGCCTACAACTACACCTGATTCGGTAACTTTTCAGGCTGAGCACATCGCCCATCAAGCTGAATCGGATTCCACGTGCAAATCCACCATGTTCGTGTCGCCAAAACTCAACCCGGACTTCATCAGACAGGAAGTTAAACGGCTCAACATCGGTGGCTTAAAATGCTATCATACCGAGAGTGATCGAAACCCGACCACAGACTCAGATATACCCGAATTCCTGCCTGAGGAATTCGTGCGAATAGCGGACGAATTCGGATTGACCGTCACTCTTCACATGGTTAAACCTCGCGCTATAGCTGATCCGTCAAACCAACATTGGGTCCGCACGTACTGCAAAAAATACCCAAACATGAAGCTGATACTAGCCCACGCCGCTAGGTGCTTCAATCCTGTCTGGGCAATTGAAGGCATCGCGTCACTCAAAGGGTTGCCTAATGTCTATTTCGACACAGCAGCCATTGGAGAGGTTGGCTCCTGTGAGGCAATCATCGAACATCTTGGACACGATCGGCTTCTATGGGGAACCGATTTTCCTCTTACTCATTGGCGCGGACGTTATGTCGCTTATGGTAACAATCATTGTTGGACGGGCCCAGAAGACGCGCATGACGACAAGCAAGACCTCTACGTATTCCACGGTCTAGAGCAACTTCGAGTCGTGAAGCAGGCCGCCTGGCACCAACGCCTAAGCGATTCTCAGGTGGAGGATATATTTTTCAACAACCTGGCCGGTTTACTGGGAATGGCCTACTAGCGTGACCAATATTGTAATTCCTTTCCAGGTCACCAACCAAATTGTGGTCCGAAAATTTATTGCAGGAGGTTCCGACATTGACGAATAAGATCGCCTATCTTTCCAAATCGGAAGCCGACATCTCTATTCTGGAAGAGCAACTCGCCAACATAGACCACGAAATCGAAGTACACGTCTGCACAAGCCCTGGCGAGACTATTGAAGCCGTAAAATACGCCGACATTATCATATCGGTGAATATCCCTATCACCAGGGAAATAATTGGAGAGATAAAAAACGCAACCGCTATCATGGGTAGTGGCCATGGGTTCGACTTCATCGATCACGAAGCCGCTACCGAAAAGGGCCTCATGGTCATCAACAATGCGGGATTTTGCACGGATGAGGTAGCTAACCACGCCATAATGTTGCTAATCGCATGCGCAAAGCATCTTACTTTGCTAAATCAACAGGTCAAGTCAGGTATTTGGGAGCGTCCTTTAGGGAGGTTGCCGTTACCGCCAATTACAGGTGAAGTGTTGGGACTGGTGGGTTTCGGTAATATAGCACGTGCTACCGCCATTAGAGCCTCAGCTCTAGGCATGGATGTGATTACATACGACCCGTACGTCCCTCCATGGACAATCAAAGAATACCGAGTCACATTGATACCATCCCTGACAGATTTGGCTGCTAATTCCGACTATGTATCTATGCACACTCCACTGAACATGAGCACACGCAGGATGTTAAATGAGTCCTTCTTCAAGGCAATGAAATCTACAGCCTATTTCATCAACACGTGCCGTGGCGGCACAGTGGACGAACATGCCCTTATCAAGGCATTGGAAAAAGGCGAGATTGCCGGTGCCGGACTTGACGTATTTGAAAAGGAACCGACACCTCCGGATAACCCTTTACTGAAGATGGACAACGTCATAGCTACCCCACACTCTGCAGGACACTCTGATGTAGTTACCATAGCAAGTCAAAAAAATACCGGTCAAGAAGCTGCGCGGATACTATCGGGAACATGGCCTATGTCTCTTGTTAACCCCGTTGTACGCTCCCAATTACCATCTCGTCCACCAGCGACAAATATGTAAAAGAATCACGTTGAATTAAATCCCATCCCTGATTTGGCAAAGCGATAGGGGTCACGGGCTCTTAAATAACCGGCAAAGTGTGCACAGAAGTCTTTCACATACAAACAAACCATCTTTGACTCCACCGATCAAACAATGATAGCTTAGGCTGGAGGATTCATGAAGGAGGTACCGTAATGGCATTAGACGGCACAATTAAACTGGAAATAACATACTGCGTTCCTTGAGAGTATCACTTAGAGGCGGCCTGGATGGCCTCCGAGTTCTTCTCAGTAGGTGGGTCAAAACTAGCAATAACTATAACTCCCGGAGACAGTGGGGTGCTGACGGTTGTAGTCGACGGGGAAAAGATCTTTGACAAGGCTGGCGGAGATGGTCACCCAAATCTGGACCGCGTGAAAGAATTGAAGGCCATCGTAAAGGATCGGGCAGCTAGACTATAGTTTTCTGCTAAGGCCTGGATCGAACCTGCGCCTTCAAACTTTGCACTCGGTGGGGGATTTTGTTCTTCCCATAACTTAACAATGTAGCGTGTCAGAGAGCGTACAAG
>JASMAO010000131.1 GCA_030754315.1 SAR202 cluster bacterium | reverse complement strand
TTACTTAACTCCAGGTGAGCTAGCGCAGTTCATGTTTTATCTTCAAATATTGGCACTGCCCGTTCGTTCAGCAGGCATGGTGGTTAGCAACCTAGCGAGGACAATCTCTGCTGGCGAGCGGCTTTTCGAGGTCTTGGACGCAAAGTCACCAGTTCAAGAATCTGAGATCGCTATAAAGATACCCCGAGCCAAGGGGCATATCCAATTTGAGCATGTTGGATTTGGATATAACCAAAACGAATCTGCCATTAGTGACATTGAAATAGATGCCCGGCCGGGACAGGTGGTTGCACTGCTTGGTGCGCCTGGCAGCGGAAAGAGCACACTGGTTAACTTGATACCACGTTTCTACGATATCGATACCGGCCGATTGACAATTGACGGGACAGATACTCGAGACATCACTTTGGAATCCCTACGCGCCAATATTGGGTTCGTTCAACAAGACATTTTCCTATTCGCGGCTTCGGTTCGAGACAACATTGCCTTTGGTCGAGAATATGCAACAACGGAAGAGGTGGTGGAAGCAGCAAAGGTAGCGCAAATTCACAATTTCATTGTGGATGAACTCGAAGACGGATACGATACCGTTTTGGGAGAAAGAGGCGCGAATCTCTCAGGGGGCCAGCGTCAACGATTCTCTATAGCGCGAGCGGTACTCCTAGATCCTCCGGTACTGGTCTTAGATGATTCAACATCATCTGTTGATGCCCAGACAGAGGCGCTGATACAACAAGCTATGGAATCGGTTATCCGTGGGAGAACCACCTTTGTTATAGCCCACCGGTTAAGTACTGTTCACAAAGCAGACCAGATCCTCGTTTTGGACGAAGGAAAGATTGTCGAGCGTGGCACCCACGCTCAACTGCTTGCTATGGGTGGCCTTTATAGGGGCATATATGAACTACAACTTAAACCTCAGGAAGACATCATGTTGGAGTTTGATGTGTCCTCGGAAATATTGTCAGAGGCCTAGCCGTGACCACAAGGACAGCTACAAATCCCATAGCGGATGCAGGTGAAGACCAGCGCTTCGGTAAGGCATACAATCCCGCGGTGATCGTGAGGTTCGTTCCCTACCTGCAATCACAAAAATGGTTGATGGCTGCTGCGACTGTGTCGATGTTTATTTTTACCGCAACTCAGCTTGCTGTCCCATGGCTGATTAAGGTTGGCATAGATGACCACATTGCAGTGGGAGATTTTTCTGGGCTCACTTTAGTGGCAGCGATGTTTTTGGGAAACGCCATATTGAACTGGGGAGTAAGCTATGCTCAAGAGTCGTTTCTAGCGCGTGCGGGGCAATCTGTCCTCTACAGACTTAGGAAAGAGATGTTCTCTCACCTCCAGAAGTTGTCACTCACATTTTACGATAAGACAGAAGTGGGCAGGATCATGTCGCGTGTCCAGGGCGACTGCTACCAGCTCCAGGAATTTATGAGCGTTGCCGTAATGACGGTTGGGGACTTTTTGAGCCTGTTTGGCATTGTTGCCGTATTGTTTCTTATGGACATACAGCTCGGATTGATATCCATGGCCGTTATTCCCTTACTCGTAGTAATTATGGCTGTGTGGCAACCGTTGGCTATCAGGTCTTTTGTGCGTGTGCGCCGGGCCGCGTCGGCCGTCAATGGCTCTTTGAACGAGAACATATCTGGAGTGCGAGTGGTTCAGAGCATGAATCGACAGAATAGCAATCTCCGGAGGTTCGATGAGATTAACCACGAAAGCCTTGTTACTGGCCTGTCAGCGACTCGAATGTCTGTGGGCCTTCTTGCTCCAGTGGACTTTCTTACCGCTGCTGCCATTGCATTGACGTTGTTCTTCGGCGCTCGAATGGTGTCTGTTGACGACCTTGAAATAGGAACACTTATCGCGTTTGTTTTGTACATTCAAAGATTCTTTGACCCTGTTCGTAATCTTGCTATGCAGTACACAGCTATGCAGAGGGCGATGGCCTCAGGCGCGAGAATATTTGAATTGCTGGATGTGGAACCTGAGCTAATTGACGCACCCAACGCGACCAATTTGCCCAAAATTAAGGGCGAGATAGATTATAAGAGTGTGAGCTACGGTTACATCGAGGGTCGCGACGTGCTACATGACGTAAACTTACACATCCAACCTGGTCAAACGGTGGCCATAGTAGGGCCGACGGGGGCCGGCAAAACGACATTAGTTTCCTTGCTCTCGCGATTCTACGATGTGGAGCGTGGGCGCGGTGCGATTTTAGTCGATGGCTGCGATATTAGAGATGTTACTCGCAGGTCGTTAGCCACCCAGATGAGTATGGTACTTCAGGAACCGTTCCTCTTTTCTGGAACGGTTCGTGAGAATATCAAATACAGTTGCACGGGTGCGACAGAAGTACAAATGATAGAAGCGTCTAAAGCTGTCGGTGCTCACGCTTTTATTCAAAAGCTTGAGGATGGCTACGATACTTACTTGCATGAACGTGGTGTCAACATGAGCCTTGGACAGCGACAGCTAATTAGTTTCGCCAGAGCCATTGTTGCCGACCCGCAGATACTGATACTTGATGAAGCAACTGCTAATATCGATAGCCATACCGAAATGCTAATCCAAACTGCTCTCCAGGTTCTTCTTAGAGGACGGACGGCCATCGTTATAGCGCACCGTTTGTCAACCATCCGTGGCGCCGATAAGATCGTTGTTTTACGCGGTGGCGAGGTAGTTGAAACAGGGGTGCATGAGGAGCTTCTCCAGGAAGGTGGTCTTTACGCTCATCTTTACCAGATGAACTATGCTGTGATACAGGACCCGCTTTCTGGGAATCAGACTATAAACTAACGACAGCGACTCCCTGCCTAGTATCAGGGCATGCCTCGGTTCGCTTGTTGAGATGCCACTACCCGCAATCTGACTCGTGAGAACCCAGACCAAAGTAGTCTGAGGCTTTGAAGCTCTGTGGGGATTGTTGACACATAATCAGTATATCGTGATGTTATAAGAGCGCCCAACAACATGATAATAGCCGATAAGTAGACCCAAGTTAACAAGGCAAGAATTGCACCAACAGATCCATACAAGACGTTATAGTGTGCGTAGGAGGATACATACCAGACAAATGCAAAGTTTGCAGCATTGAAGGCAAGTGATGCAATCAGTGCACCTGGCCATATGTCCTGGAGGCGCACGGCGGTATTCGGCAAATATTTATAAAGTATCAAGAAGGTTATGAAAATAAGGATCGGTGTCGACAGTGTTGCCACTAAATTCCACAGGGTGTGAGTGAATCGCGTCGACTCTGGTGCGAGAACGTCGGTTACTTCTCTGAAAAAGCCCAATGCCGGGCCGCTAAACAGGACCGCTAGCAAGAAAACTCCGGCCCCCAGTACCAAGGCCAAGTCAATTAGACGTTCTTTAATGAAAGGCCTGGGGGTCCTGATACCCCAGGCGGCGTTGATCCCTTTCCGCATTGCGCCGAACGCGGCTGTTGCTGTCCAAAACAAACCTATTACGCTGGCGATACCCGTGATTGTTCTCGCGTTTACTAACCCGCGCATTGTTTCGCTTATGAAGTCACTAGATACCGGGATGACTTCTGCGATCTGCACAGCGATTTCAACCTGCTCCTCTTCTGCTCGCGGACCCAAAATGAAACCTAAGATGGATGTGATTGCTAGAAACAAGGGGAACATCGAAAATAGAGTGTAGAAAGAAATGGCACCCGCTACATGGGGACAATTCTTGTCTAAGAAATCGTTAATAGTATCTTTCCAAAAGAGGATGAATCTGATTAGTATCATTCCCAGCGTCCCAGGTGGTTATTCATGGACAACAACAGTATCGAACGACGCATGGCTTAGGGACCATTCGGTCTGTTGGTAGCAATTGGGAGCATTATCGCAGATAATCCAGTGATGTTGCATCCCGGTGACCGTCTCTACGTGCCTAATGGAACATAGCAGGCAGGTCCTCTGAGACGGAGTCCCCCCTGCAGCAGCATCGTGCTATAATAAACCTTCGCACTTCAGACATTCCAGAGAGGGCAATTTATCAGTTGGCACAGCGAGTCAGGGCCTATGAGTTGGTAATGATATTAAGTCCCGAGGCGACTGAGGAAGAGGTTGCTTCAACGGTTGATCGAGTAGAAGGACTGATAACTGATGGCGGTGGGGCCGTATCAGAGCGTGAGGACTGGGGCGTCCGCCGGCTTGCGTACCCTATAAAAAAATTTGCTGAGGGTAATTATGTGCTTAGGCGATTTGATGCCGAGGCCGCAGTTGCACATGATTTGAATCAGAATCTTAGAGCTGCTGAGGATGTACTCCGATATCTGATGGTAAAGCCCTGATCGTCGGGGCGGCAGTTTTACTCAAAGAGTTGAGAGTGTGCCATGACGATGAACAAAATGCTTGTGATAGGCAACGCCGGAACGGATCCGGAGATGCGCTATACTCCTAACGGCAGCGCGGTCACTTCGTTCCGACTCGCGACAAACTACAGATGGACTACGTCGGCTGGAGAGCAACGGGAAGAGACTGAGTGGTTTACCATTACAGCATGGAACAAGTTGGCCGAGACTGTGAATCAGTACGTTACTAAGGGGATGAAAGTCTATGTCGAAGGCAGGCTGAAAAGCTCCACTTACAACACACAGGATGGGGAGACTAGGTTCAGGAACGAAATTAATGCAAATGACATACGCTTTCTCGATAGAAGAGGCGCAGGGGGCTCCCAAGAGGAGACGGCTGGTGGAGATACTGGAGAGCAGTCTAGTGGTGGTGTTGATGATCTTCCCTGGTAAAGATGGTAAGAATAGGAGTGCGAATCGTAGATGACTAGCCAAAGAACTGTTGGGGGATCAGGGGGGGGTCCAGGTGGGGCTCGTAGAGGTCGTCCTCGATACTTTCCGCGCCGCAAGGTCTGTGGGTTCTGTGTTGATCACATTGCGCACATCGATTATAAAAACTTGAACGTTATACGAAGGTTTATCTCGGAACAGTCTAAAATAGAATCTCGTCGCAAGTCGGGGGTTTGTTCAAAGCACCAAAGATCCCTGGCGACTGCTATCAAGAGAGCTCGGCATTTGGGCATGGTTCCATTTTCGAATGCCTCTAGAGGCCAGGTGATGAGGCGAGGCGGTTAAGGTACGTATCATAACCGTGGGTTGTTTCTACAGCTGGCAGAGGAGTTCATCGAAGTAATCCCCGTCTTTTGTTTTTGTTTCTCAACGGCACGGACTGCCGCGTTTGTCTATAGGTTCACAAATACACAAAACAAAAAATGCCTTGCTAAGGCCTAAACGGTTGGGACATATAGTCCTCCGCGTCCGTGACCTAGACCGGAGTCGGAGATTCTACTCTGGTATATTGGGTCTTAAAGTAATGGAGATCATCCCGGGTCAAATGATCTTTATGAGCGCTGCGAGAGACTCCTCTCATGAGTTGGCTTTAATGTCGGTTGGAGAATCAGCGTTGAGACCCGATCCAACCCGTGTCGGCCTCTATCACTTTGCGTGGGAAATGAATTCTTTTGAGGATCTTCAGGAGATGTATTTCAAGCTTCAACGTGAGGGATTCGAGATTGCCGGAGTGGGCGATCACGGTATTTCTCTGGGTGTCTATATCTTTGACCCTGATGGCAACGAGATTGAACTCTTTTACGAACTTCCCCGTGAGGATTGGCCAGAACAGCACCTGTTTGGAGGGAAATTCCCTAGAAAACTCGAGGATGAAACATCAGAACAGTCAGCCTAATTGGGCTGGAAGTTAAAGGGAGCAGAATATGCCCGAAATCACCTTCTATTGGTGGAAGCGGTGAAGTCTCTGTAAAAAAGCAAGAGCGTCGCTTTTGCAGGCCGGGGTTTTATTCAGAGAGCGAGACATATTCCAAGAGCCTTTTCATGAGATCGAGCTCAGGGAGTTGATCCGTACCAGCAAGCCTGCCAGCATATTCTCTTGGAGAAGCCCTTCTTTTAAGAAATTGGGTCTAGATCCTGAGGATCTCGAGGAGGACGATTTGATCCGCCTCATGTTGAAAGAACCAAGGTTGATTCGAAGGCCCCTTATACGCGTTGCAGATAAGCTCTTTATTGGAGCTAAATTGGACGAGCTCCTAGAAGATCTCAGCTAAAACCCCTCTAAATGTGGGCTGTACGCGCTCGAGCCAAGCCACGCGATAGGAGATGTCCTCACTTACGTGTGGCTTTACTTTTAGGTAGCTAGAGCGCGATCTTTTGATGAAACTCTAACCGGCTCCATTAAGTGAGGGCACTGATACAGGTGTTGCCGTATCGGTGTCTGTTCCGAGTGCGTCTATCCCTCGTCGAACCTGGCCTAACTGTGCGGACAGACGTTCCTCCAAATCGTACAAAGTTTCTTTGGCATATTGGTCAGACCCATCACGCCGGTTGGCCGCTCGTGCTTCAGCCTCATCTATGATTTGATAGGCGCTGCGTTGAGCAGTTTGTGTTACTTCCTCTGCCTGCTGTTCGGACTGTACTCTGGTTTCCTCAGCCTTTATCTGTGCCGTCTTGACGATTTCTGACTCATCCACCTTTATATCGTGCTCGCGCCTGGCGGCAGCAATCACAGCTTCTGCTTCAAGTTCAGCAACCTCCTTGGTTCTCTCAGCCTCCTGCTCGGCTGCATCTTTAATTCGCTTAGCCTCGAGCTGGGCCTGGTTCACGATGCTATCCTTCTGTTTGAGTATCTCATTGGCCTCTTGAATGTTCGTAGGGACTGAGTCTCTGAGCTCGTCGACAACTGCGTCTAGCTTTTCCGCGTCGACAACGGCTCGCTTCCCTAGGCCAGGAACTTTCGTGCCTGCTCCAGCTACTGATTCCAACTCTTCTATGACCTGTGAAATGTTAATGATCCTTGCTCCTTTCCAGTTAGTGTCTGATTATTGAGACGGGTGTTTATTTACCGATAAAATCCTCATCTTCCGCTGCATACTTATCCCATTTTGGTCTTGATGAATTTGGCGACTTCTATTGGAACTAATTCGGATACATCGCCACCAAGCTGTGCTACCTCCTTGATCCGGCTGGAGTGAACGAATTGGTGTTGCAGCGAGCTCATCATGCATACAATGTCTATGCTAGGGTCTAAATTGCGCCACATGTGAGCCATCTCAAATTCTGTCTCAAAGTCGTTGCCTGCCCTGAGCCCTCTGACAATGAACTCTGATCCTGTAGAGTGTGCAAAGTTGGTAACTAGACCGTCGAAAGCACTGATTTCTACATTCGAAAGATGTCCAACTGCGTCGTTAAACATATCTATCCGTTCTTGCGTTGTGAAAATGAGGTTTTTTGGAGGTGTTTCATATATACCCACATGTAGAACGTCAAAGACTCGAGCCGCTCTTGTTGCGATGTCCACATGCCCTTTGTGCACGGGGTCGAAACTCCCTGGGTAGACTGCTTTAGCCATTCTGTACCCCATTAATATAAATACTGATTGATGTGTCTCCGTATCTCCTGTTTTCGGCGCGGGTTAACCTTCCATAGGTTTGTAACAGTTCTCGGTCATATCGATGTTCCGCTATAACCAAAGAATCCACATTCAGACTCAATGTGTTTCCCAAACGGCTCATTAGGTTTTCCCAAGGATTAGATTGGTAGGGTGGGTCGATGAAGACGAGATCATAACTGCCGGTGATGATCTCCAACGCCTGGATCGCATTTTTTTTAAATACTCGTGTGACATCATTTAGCCCCAGTTCTCTGGTAACTTCTCGGAGTTGCCTGCATCGCAGTCCGTCAGACTCGATAAAATCTGCCCATGAGGCACCCCTGCTCAAGGCCTCAATACCCATTGCTCCTGTACCAGCGAACAGGTCCAGCACCTTAGACCCATTGATCTTATCGGCTCCCACGATTGAGAAGATTGCACTTCGTACTCGTTCAGCAGTGGGCCTTAGACCTATGTTCCTTCTGGTTCTTAGCGTACGCCCACGCAAGTGGCCGCCGGTAATCTTTGTAGTCATAAGTCTTTGGGATCGGTCCAGTGACAGATAATCCGTCTGTGTTGCTTAAACTCTCCTTTTGTAACGAGTGTCTAACCGCATCCTAACAAGCAGCAGGGTTTGATTAAAGGAGTAAATAGGGCTCTTTTCTTAGAAAAGAACAAAAAATTTCTAGTAATAGGCAGAATATTTGTTGGGCCGAATTGACTGTGGGTGGGGCGGCTGCTAGGATGGTTCAAGCCACTTCCTTCCTGAGGGCCTATGTCTGATTTTGACACCCTAGTCAATGAGATCAAGGTTTGTCACCAATGTGCTTTGTCGTCAAAACGGACCAATGCTGTGCCGGGAGAGGGAGCGCTAACTGCCGATATTATGTTTATCGGTGAGGCCCCGGGCTTTCGTGAAGACCAGTTGGCCCGACCTTTCGTTGGCCCCGCTGGGAAGTTCCTAGACGAGCTTCTTAGTGGGATTGGGCTCAGGCGTGACGACGTCTACATCACCAACATGGTGAAGTGCCGGCCACCTAACAATCGCGATCCGCTCCCAGAGGAAATGGCGTCCTGTAAGACCTATTTAGAGAGACAAATAAAAATGATTGGCCCCAGTGTGATTGTGCTATTGGGGCGTCATTCCTTCGCCAGGTTTTTCCCGGGTGAATCGATCGGAAAGGCGCGTGGTAGGCCAAGACTCTTAAATGGATTGAAACTGTTTCCGATGTATCACCCTGCGGCAGCGCTTCATAACCCAGCACTGCGCCCGGTCATAAGCCAAGACTTCAAAAGGCTCAAAGATCTGATCGCAGATCCGGGTCCAAACCCTGCAACGTTTGTAGAACCTGAACAGCTAAGTCTTCTCTGAGGACAGTGTATGAAAACGTCCCCTGTAAGAGTAATACCACTTGGAGGCCTCGGCGAAATCGGCCGAAACATGCTGGCGTTGGAGTATGATGACGATATATTAGTTATCGACGCTGGGGTGCTATTCCCGGGTGAAGATATGCCAGGGGTAGATTTCGTTATCCCGGATATATCTTATCTGATTGAGAATAAGAGCAAAGTTCGCGCCATTCTTATTACTCACGGCCATGAGGATCACATCGGCGCTCTGCCCTGGGTTCTACAAAAGCTCTCTGTGCCTGTTTATGCCCCACGCCTTGCTCACGGACTCATTACCGTGAAACTCCGAGAGCACGGTTGTCTTACAGAGGCGCGACTCAACGTTGTCGAACCTCAGATGCCATTCAAAATTGGTGCTTTCCGGATTCAGTTCTTTCGTGTCTGCCACTCAATTCCGGACGCTATGGGAATTGCGATAGAAACCCCTATTGGGATGGTGGTACATACAGGAGATTTCAAGATTGATCATGCTCCTGTGGATGGGAAACGGATGGATTTTGCATACCTGGCTCAGATAGCCAAGGATGAAATTTTGCTCTTGTGCTCGGACTCTACTTATGCAGAGACGGAGGGATACACTGTTTCAGAGAAAGTGGTAGGGGAAGCTCTCGATCATGCCATTGGGGCTGCAGAGGGGAGGGTTATGGTTGCGACATTTGCCTCACTCATATCGCGAATGCAGCAGGTAATAAACGCCGCCGTTAAACACAATCGAAAAGTAACTGTGGTGGGTCGGAGTATGTCAAATAATTTTAAAATGGCTACAAATATGGGCTACCTTAAGGCGCCTTCCGGCGTTGTCGTTTCGATGAATGAAGCTCGAAAGCTTCCTCAAAAAGAGACGATCATACTGGCTACCGGTGCTCAGGGAGAGCCGACCTCAGCCTTAGTGCGAATTGCGAACGGCGAACACCGAAGCGTAGAGATAGACTTTGGAGATACGGTGATAATTTCTGCGTCGCCGATACCTGGAAACGAAGCCTTGATTTCAAAAACAATCGATAATCTTTATAGACAAGGAGCTAAAGTTCTTTACAGTAAAATAGCAATGGTCCATGTTCATGGCCACGGTAGCAGCGAAGAACTTAAGATGATGCTCAGTTTAATGCGACCGAAATACTTCCTGCCTGTTCATGGCGAATATCGGCATCTGGTAGCCCACGCAGAGTTAGCGAGAACTACCGGCGTTCTAGAGGAGAACATTTTCGTAATTGAGGACGGGGATGTTCTTGAGATCACTAAGGACTATGGAGAGGTTGTAGGTAGAGTGCCAGCGGGGCCAGCATTTGTAGATGGTCGTCAGATGTTGGGACGAGAGGGCACGGTGCTGAAAGAACGCGGTGAGCTTGGTCATCACGGGGTGGTGGTTATCATGGCGACAATTGATAAACGAGCAAGCGCTTTAGTAGGTTTGCCCGTAATGACGTCATATGGAGTTGTAGAGCTAGATGAGTTGGAGGATCTGCGCGAAAAAACTTCGTATAAGGCCCAAACAACCCTAGAACATTGTTTAAATAAAGGATTAGAATATGGTCATATTAAAGATCAAGTTGATGAAGAGATGTCGGATTTCCTACATGAAGAAATGCGAAGACGGCCGATAGTCTTGACACATTTGGATTTCGTCTAGGACACAACACAGTAATATTTCTGCCATATTCGGGAAATCTACATTCTCTGCCTCTCAACGCTACGCTGGGTGCTCTCAAATTATGCTCATATTACAAGCGCTCCTCCACAAACCCTTCAAGTGATCTCGTAAAAACAACGTGGAAGAAGCGGAAGAGAATGAATACGGATTGACATGCTCGGTGTAATTCTGAGGAAAACCCTTAAGACCCTCCTCTGGACTAAGCGGCCTTTGTTGGTCATCCCATCACTGGTTCTGATCGGAACCTCTGTTGGGTTGATCTATTGGTATAGATTTACTATAGAGGCCGCGTATGTCTCTCTGCTTGAAAAAGTAATTGCCACCGCGGGCTTGAGTGTTATTCCATTAGCCTTATGGTCCATTGCCCTTGTGTTCGCCGTTAAATGGCGTAGAGGTTGGCTAAGGCGCATTAATATTTGGGCGGGATTACTATTGTTGATTGTTGCGGCCACCGGAATCCTCTCCTTTTACGAACCTACTACTGGCCCGGTAGCTGTTTTTGCCATGAACGGCGAAGCATCCCTAGGCGGCAGTTTTGGTGAAATCATTTCGGGGTCAACTGTGGGTACAGGTATAGGCGTGTTGCGTGTGATAGTGCTAGTGGCGCTATCGGTGATTGTGGCGTTTCCTAAATTGACGGGGGATTTCGTCGCAGTGATTCTTAGGGGCTTGGTCTCGCTGTACATTTTGCTGGCTTTTACAGCCAGAGCCCTCGCTCGATTAATGAC
>JASMAO010000130.1 GCA_030754315.1 SAR202 cluster bacterium | reverse complement strand
TATGCCTGGCATGCCCTCAACTTCCCGCCGTAAATTACGTCCGTGAGTTACAAACATTGGATATATGAAGTCGCTGATTGATAGCCTCGTTTCTTGATGAAGTTTACGAAGGGATGGTGATTTTCTGAGGCGGCGTAGTCTTTTCTGCGGATATGTGCTCATCTCTTCCGTCCTGTTGTTAGGAAGTGGTCAACTACGGCTTGGACCATCCCCTCAATGGTGTACTCGACGGCTTCTATATCTACTATCAGACCTGATTCTCGAGCTGCGGCGGTGGTGCTCGGACCAATACAAGCAACCGTCACTGAATTGAGTTTGCTGATGTCTCCGTTTAGGAGTGTGATGAGATGTTTCACTGTTGACGCACTGGTGAAAGTTGCGACGTCAACTCCGACTTCCAATGCACTATATAGCCTGTCGCGGTTAGATTCAGGGATAGCATTACGGTATGCGGCCACTTGGGTGACAATGGCGCCAAGATTTTCCAGTCCTTTGGAAAGTGACTCGCGGCCTATGTTAGATCTTGGGATTAAAACAGTCTTGCCTGCTAACCCTTGTAATGCTAAACCGTCAACGACCGCATCCGACACGATACGTTTTGGTATGAAGTCGGCTACTATTCCACGGGATCTCAATGCCTCCTCCGTGCTAGGCCCTACAGCTGCTACTTTGGTGCCGTGCAGGGCGCGAGCGTCCAATCCCAAGGCCTTCAACCTTCTGAACACCATGTCCACGACGTTTGTGCTTGCGAAGACTGTCCAGTCATAAATGCTAATGTTGGATAGGATTGCATCGAGCTCAGCGTTATCATCTAGTGATTCGATTTGTATGGTGGGTATCTCAATGGGATTGGCACCTTGCTGTGTCAAAAGGTGTGACAACATCGCAGCTTGGGTCCCGGTGCGAGTTACTAGTATTCTCTTTCCGAACAACGGGCGATTATCGAACCAGCGTAATTTGTCGTGTAAGGTGACCGTCTTACCAATAACGGTCACCACGGGAGGTTCCAGCCCGCTTTTTACCGAATCACGCTCAATGTTTTGGAGAGTTGAAACGACTGTTTTCTGATTGGGTGTTGTCCCCATTTGAATCAACGCGATTGGAGTATCTGCCTCCAATCCATTTGAAATTAGGGATTCCACGATAGATGGTAACGCCTCCCATCCCATCAACGTGACTATGGTTCCATCCAACCTAGCTAGAACATCCCATGAGACGTTCGACTCAGGTTTGTCTGGGGATTCGCTGCCCGTTGTAATTGTGATTAGGGAGGAATAGCCACGTTGAGTAAGGGGTATGCCACTGTATGCTGGCACAGCAACAGCGGATGTTACGCCTGGCACTATTTCAAATTTAATTCCTGCTTCGACCAGCGCTTCAGCTTCCTCCCCGCCACGACCGAATAAAAAGGGGTCTCCTCCTTTGAGCCTGACGACGGATTTGCCTTCCGAGGCCTTCCCGATTAGTGTCGAATTGATATTATTTTGGTGCACCCCTCTTCCCCCAGGGTGCTTACCCACCGGGATCAATTCAGCGTTTTCTTGGGCGCACGCAACGAGGCGGTCATTTATCAGTCTGTCGTAGACGATTACATCAGCTGACTGCAACAGGCTGAAGGCTTTGAGTGTTATAAGGCCGGGGTCTCCAGGTCCACCACCAACCAAGTATACTGTGGATTTTACGGGTACGGTTCCATAGACCGTCGGTGTATGGTTTCCAAGGGGATTATTCATCAAGAATGCCGTTTATTACTTGCCTTTGGTTGATCCTAAATCGATTATTTTTTGGGCACCAGCGTTCAGAAGTTTGCATGCCACGCTCCGCCCAGTTCCTTCTGGATCATTAAAATCACCAATCGATTTCGTACGAAAAATGCGGCTTCCGTCCGGCAGAGCAGCCATAGCGTCTATGTTCATGTCCCCGTTTTCCATTCGTGCGAATGCTGTCACAGGAACAGTGCATCCTCCCTCTAGCGCTAATAGAAAAGCGCGCTCGGCACGAAGCATTTTAATCGTAAGATCGTGGTTTATTTCGTTGAGCAATTCCAAAACGTCTGTGTCGTCTGAACGAGCCTCAATAGCTAGCGTACCCTGACCTACTTCCGGTGTGCAGATCTCTGGATCCATGAACTCAGTAATGTTATGGCCCATTCCGAGTCTTATAAGACCGGCGGCAGCTAATACTACTGCATCGTAGGCGTCACTGCGTACTCTGTCGATGCGAGTACCCACGTTACCTCTTATGGGCAAGACATCAAGGTCGGACCGCATGGCTAAGACTTGTGCTCTTCGTCTCGGGCTGCTGGTACCGATTCTTGCCCGGACAGGGAGCTCTTTGAAGGACAATGCATTTTGAGAGATCAGCGCATCCCTCGGATCGACCCTCTCTGTTGTAGCGGCTATTGTAAGTCCATCAGGGATATCCGGAGGCAGGTCCTTGGCGCTGTGGACAGCTATGTCTATGTCGCCGTTCAACAATCCAAGTTCGATTTCCTTAACAAACGTACCTCTACCAAGGCTTAGTAGTGGGGCATCCTTGTTTCTATCCCCTCCGGTACTCATAGGTACAATTTCGAAGTTGATGTTTGGTGATTTCTGTTGGAGGTTTGTGAGAATTGCACTGGTCTGTTTTATAGAAAGAGGACTCTTACGAGATCCGATACGAAACTGGCGTGGTGATGGCATAATGGCGCTTAGGGGGTTAGGTTACGGCATCAGGTGGACGGTTGATTGGAAGAAGCACATCTTGGGTGAGTTCATCATACTTAAGACAGGACCCATTTTTGCAATTACAATCTGCTCCTTCTAACAGAGAGTCCAACAGTGTTTCCTTAACCTTGATGTGGTTACCGGACTTGACGAGATCAACAAGGTCATCTGTCATGCAGGCTTGCCAATGATCTGCGTTTAGTTTGATTCCACGTCGTCCCAATTCGCGGCGAGCCTCGGCAAGGAAGGGAGCAAGATCAGCGAAGTCCATTACTTCATGTCTAGAAAGGAGGTTTGATCCACGTTCCAATTGCTCTCTCAACTTTCGGGCCAAAGCAGGACTTGACCCGCCCGTAGATGCGGCTATTATGATGTCCCCCTTTTTCACGATTGCAGGCGCTATCCAGGTACAAAGCTGCGTTAGGTCTACAACATTTAAAGGGATATTGCGCTGCCGTGCTTCCTCCGAGGCGGACTGATTAATTTCAGAACTCGTGGTGTCAGCCACAATGGCAATAAAGGCGCCAGCAAGGTCTCCAGCCTTGTAAGTGCGTTGGGTCCAAGTAAGTGTTTTGCCATCTTCGATTTTACGTAAACCGGGGGTGATATCTGGGCTGATTATCTCCACCACGGCGCCGAAATCAAGCAAGCGGAGCACTTTTTCTTCACTCGTATTGTTGCCACCAATCACAATGCATTTACGGTGGCGTAGGTCTAGAAAGACAGGATAATAAGCGGGCAATGCTTTTCCTAGCTGCTGGAACGGACCATCGGTTTATTGAAAGCTGAGGCGACGTGGGTTAGGGAGAGGTTTACACGCGCGATTACTTCTAAGGCAATGGAGATCTTAATAGCCATTTCATTGCCCTTTTCCATCAAATTGGTGCTCAGCCAATGGGAGGATTCCTATTATCACCAACCAGATTAAGTCGGAGGCCGGTTCCACTGGATTGTATCAGTATGTGTAATGTCGGGCCAACCTCTCGCTCAGGGGTTGCTCAGAGTTGCCACTTACTTCGTGATAACTTAATTGAGTTTAGTAAGACTTTGTACTTAGTAGTGAAGTTTGAATGGTATTGAAATTAGTTGTCACCCACTTTGGCACGATTTATACTCATTAAGAGGACACAAGTGGCTCTATGATTATCTACACAGGTGGGGTGGTCTAAGGTTCTTATGGAATACGAGACTGTAATAGGTTTGGAGGTACATGCACAACTTCTTACCAACAGCAAGATGTTTTGTGCCTGCAGCGCTGACTACCAACACGCGCCTCCGAACACGGTGGTTTGTGAAATTTGTATGGCCCAGCCAGGTGTTTTGCCGGTGGTCAATCGCCGTGCAGTAGAGCTTGTGATCGCAACGGGATTGTCTGTGGGTTGCACGATTGCAGAGGATACAAAATTTGATCGTAAAAACTACCCTTATCCAGATCTTATGAAGGGGTACCAGATTTCCCAATATGATATGCCTATTGCTTCTAATGGAACACTCAGGATACGAACCGAAAATGGTGATAAAGTGGTTCGGATTAACAGAGTGCATCTCGAAGAGGACGTCGCAAGGCTGCTGCACCGTTCTAAAAACGGACAGCCGTACAGTCTATTGGATGTGAACCGGGCTGGAGTTCCATTGATGGAGACTGTTAGCGAACCAGACATGCGAACGCCTGATGAGGCTCGGGCTTACTTGATTTCATTACGATCCATTCTCAGATATATAGGCGCAAGCAGGGCCAATATGGAAGAAGGCAGCTTTAGGTGTGACGCCAACGTAAGTGTTAGAAAGAAAGGTGAAACCAGACTAGGCCGTAAGGTCGAAGTAAAAAATATGAACAGCTTCCGTTCCGTTTTCAATGCATTGGAATACGAACAAAATAGGCAAATCAAACTTGTTGAGGAGGGAAGAGCAATAGTCCAGGAGACCAGAGGATGGAATGAAGGTAAACAGATAACAGAGTCGCAGAGGTCCAAAGAGGGGGAGTCGGACTACCGCTATTTCCCTGATCCCGATCTGCCCCCGTTGAAGATAGGCGCCTCTTTAGTAGACGAGATACGTTGTCAACTTCCAGAACTTCCTGAAGCTCGAAACAATCGCTTTGTTACTGATTATGGCCTTTCTATCTATGATGCACGCCTTCTCACTTCGTCAAAGTTTTTCGCTGACTATTTCGAATTGGTTGTCGAATCTAACAAATTTCTAGGCAAGGATCTCAAAAGACGGGCCAAGAGTGCAGGCAACTGGATGCTAGGAGAGATGACCAGGCTTCTCAAAGAAACAGACCAGAATATTGAGACAGTGAAGATTAGGCCTGAGTATTTATCAGAACTGATTGACCTTGTGGATGGAGGTACTCTCAGTACTACGATGGCGAGAAATGTATTTGAATTGATGTTCGAGACAGGAAATGCGCCTAAGGATATAGCTGAAAGAGATGGACTTGTTCAGCTTGGCGATGTTGACTCTCTACAGCCGGTCGTAACCCAGGCTGTTTTGGAAAATCCAAACACAGTTGCGGACTACTTAGGAGGTAAAGATACAGCTCTCCGCTATCTTGTTGGCCAAATAATGAAAACAACTCGTGGAAAGGCGAACCCTAGTGTGGTTACAGAACTTCTAACGGAGGAATTGGAGCGGATTAAGCAAGATGATGGATACTAAAAACCGTCATCGGGACCCGGAGTCGCGGCCTATTTTTAAGAGCGGGATATTTAAGCTCATTTATCCTGGGGTAGGCATCAAACGCTGGATCCTGCTAGGCGCGACTGGCATAGCGTTTTTGTCGGTTGGAAGCGCTTTTATTTTGCGCCGAGCTTTTGACCTAAGACCACCCTCATATTTTCCGTACTATCTTGAAGGCACTATAGTCGCAGTGATAGGGATTGTAACTGTGCTGCTTGGTATTTACGGATTGTACCGTTCCATGGGGCCTGTACTTTTTAATTCTGCAAGTATCAACTCCCTTGCGGATACCATATATACTCGTAGATCACGTGGGAGGGGTCCCCGGATCGTGGTTGTTGGTGGTGGGACGGGCCTATCTGTACTTCTACGTGGCCTAAAGGCTTATACAGACAATCTCTCTGCTATTGTGACCGTAGGTGACGATGGCGGTAGTTCCGGTAGATTGCGACGTGAATTAGGTGTTCTACCACCAGGCGATTTTCGTAATTGTATCGTCGCAATGTCCGATTCTGAGCCGATAGTTGCTGAGTTGTTCCAGTATAGATTTGATCAGGGTGAAGGCCTTGAGGGCCATAGTTTTGGGAACCTATTTATTGCGGCTATGACCAACGTTACCGGTAGCTTTGAACGGGCGCTCCACGAATCGAGCCGTGTTTTAGCGGTTCACGGCCAAATTCTACCGGCTACAATGGACAGCCTTATGATCTCAGCTGAGATGGATGATGGCGTTATCTTGCGAGGAGAATCATCCATTAGGGGAACAGGAGGTCGTATTATTAGAGTAATGATCGAGCCAGAAGATGCCACGCCTTACGGGCCGGTTGTTGAAGCGATCAACGATGCTCAACTCATCTTGATTGGACCTGGCAGCCTATACACAAGCATACTCCCAAATTTATTAGTCAAAGGTGTTGCTAGCGCGATTACAAACGCTGACGCGGCAACCATGTATATTTGTAATGTTGCAATCGAAAGAGGGGAGACAGACGGTTATTCCATAGCTGACCACCTTCGAGCCATACAGGACCACACGTTAACCGGGATCGTAGACTATGTCTTGGCCAATGATCTGACTCGGGACGATCTGGGTAAGCCCTTTTTAAGTGGACTCGTGGCGGATGACGGGCGACGCTCTCCACATGCAAGTTTTATGCTAGCGGATCTCGCTGATCCAGAACATTCAGTCCGTCACGATTCCGAAAAATTAGCTAGATTTGTAATGGAGGTCTATGAAAACAGTCACAAGTCAGGGTCACGTAAAAAAACAACTCGTCCTATCATCCGATCCTAGATGCGAGGATAGAAAAATGACTAGAGGAGGCACTTTTCTCAAGTTTCTGGGGTATGTGCTTCTTGACTCAGCCATTGCTTGTCTATGTATGATGGTAGAGTTTCAAAGCGCAAAAGAAAGATTCAACGAGCGGGTTTAAATATGGATTCACTGTTAATAGGGTTTC
>JASMAO010000129.1 GCA_030754315.1 SAR202 cluster bacterium | reverse complement strand
TCTGATATAATTTTTTGGAAAAATGAAAAAGCCCCTCGCCTTACTGCTCCTACTCTTTAGCTTGGCTTCAGCCCAGGACTTCCGTCAGACAGTAGCAGTTATCGACTTTGACGCCAGCGGCATCAGCCAGCTGGAAGCCACTTCCCTGACCAATCGTTTCCGTACAGCAGTAGGCGATGTAGGTGCTATGCGTCTGGTTGAGCGTGGTATGATGGAGGAAGTACTCCAGGAACAGGGTTTCCAGCAGACCGGGTGTACCTCAGAGGAATGTGCTGTTGAGTGAATTGGGTCGGGGGCGGCCGGTGCGGAACTAACAGTTGGAGCGGGAGACTCACCTCACCCCAGTGATACTTCCTTGGGCTGTTTCAATCTTATGATTGGTGTAATATTTAGCCTCTTTTATCAGGGTCTGATCTACGCGCTCTAGGCAGGTCGTTGTAGCGCTGCCTAAGCGTGATGACAGGATTTGCATTCTCAGAGCTACGAATGTTCTCATCTGTAACATTTATGTAGAGAGCATACTTGCCATCGTTAAAGGACTCTCCCTCTCGATCATCCGGATCGGCTGCTAACAAATAGGCAACGTGCGATGTTTTGCCATCGCACGCCGCATTTGGAATGGGCTCTGTCTCACAGTTGCAACGGCTGTCACCTCCCGCTTTGTCTGCAGCCTCCATTGCTGCCATTACTCTATCGGTCAGGCTACCTTTGGTTCCTAGGAAGGCATCTACAGCATCATGAATCACTTCGTTTGAGGAAAGGATGTTTCCCTGAATCGAAAAATAGATTTGAGTGTTCGGTACGTGCCCTTGAACCGAAAGTGAAGCCTGACCATTATCCCTTCCGGAAAACCCAACAAAGCGTCCCTGAAGGTCAACAATACCAAATTGACGTTCCTCGATCATAGGATCTTTCTGAAGGAGAGTCAGGATTCTGGCAGGGTGTGCTCTCTTCTTGAGTTCACGGTAGATCAACCTTTGATTTTCACGCGTCTGATCTACGTTTGCCTGAGCGGCGGCGACGGCAACGCCAGGGACCACAATAGCTTGAATATCCATCAAACCCTTAGCGCCGAAATAACCTTCCAGCCGGGCTTGGGATACGCACGTAGCCGAGGCGATTACAATACGTTCTGTGCGAAGATCAACAGCATTGACTGACCAAGTGGCCGAAACAAATGTTGGCGTAACTACTAATAGCAATAAGGCGGCGAAAAAACGGATTCTGTGCCCGTGATGTGTTGGATGAAAACGGGAGGTCCACATAGCGTTTTTTAGTTACCTTCAATTGTCGGGACAGGGAAGCAGGTATAGTCCTCATAAGCTTGACCATACTGATCGACCCCATTTGGATGGATAGAATCTTCCTCACCCAAGAACGGAATCTTAAACTCTGTACCTCGCCAACGAAGATGATCCCGTAAGCGGTGCCCGCCCTCAACAAAAAACTCCCTTCGCCGTTCCTCAATCACATGCTTAATTACATCGCTTTGGGTGGGAAGATCTTCGGAGCTGACCTCAGGGATTGCCGCCCGCGTGTGGAAATCGTTCAGGATGGCGATGGCTCGATCAAGATCGCCCGTCATAGTCGCTGCTTCGGCAATAAACATCTGGGCCTCCCTCCAAGAGGCCATCATGATAGGAGTGTCATAGGAATTGACTTTGTCATGCCGCCAATGCGGGGTACTGAAATCGAAACCGAGAGTGTTGTCCCAGTAAGCATTTACTCGTGGGTCGGGGACATCCTTCCACTCTAATCCTCTATAGTGTGGAGCTATGGTCGCATGTTTTTGAGAGGCGGCATCAACCTCCTTACCGTTGACCGATCTGTAATGACTATTCTGTCGTGAAGATGGGGTGGCATCACGCGTAGCTAAGAAGAGGAAGCCTTCCGGTACCAGTTCAGCATCAGCGATGGTTCCGGCATATTTTTCCTGAGTGAGTTGGGCCCGTGCCCGGCCCACCAGCGCCATATTCTTGATATCATCCAGTCCCGACTGATCCGCAAGCTGTATTGCCTCAGTAAACTTCTGTTCAGCTAGAGCCGCCAGTTCGGTAGGAGTTAAGATTTTGTCTTCACCATCCAGGGGTGTTCCGCAAAAACCTTCGCTGAAAGCGATGAGAGTCCACGCTCCGTACGCTCTAATTTTTGCGAGAAAGGCAGTTTTGTCTGTTACATCTGCATCGGAAAAGCTAGAAATCAACCCGTAGTTATTTTCGGCCTGGAACCGTGCGGTGTGAAATGGTGTGAACAAACCGTATCCCCAGCTTCCGCAACTTGCTTGGGCGTAGTTGTCGAATGTCGGTGGAATATCCCGAAGCCCCCATCGCTTCATGGTTGAGTTTCCGGAGGTTTGCATGTATTCATCGGAGTGATGTGCCGCTCCTGCCACATAATTATTCCAAGCGCATTCAACATCAGCGATAACGGATAGCATCAGTGTTTCAGCCAGCTTGGGATCGTTCAGTGCGTCATCCGATACACGGCCGGGAATATCTACCTCCAACAGTTTCTCAGTGTCACAGCTCGTGAACAGCAACGCGAGTATTGTAAGTGTGAGAATGGCTGTTCTATTGAACACGGACAATTGGCTAAATGATCTCTTGAGAAGTGTACTCATAACGTTTTCCTCCTAAATCTACGTGTTTTCAAAAGGAGACCCTGATAGTCGTCTGAAATCGCTTAATCGTAGTCCATGCCTCCTGAACATATGCACTGAGGCCACCTGGATCGGTCGATGTCCCTTGCGTGATTCTCTGCTCTGGATCAAGTACGGGATACCCAAACACCTCCTTGGTCGCCTGCCAGATTGTCCAGAGGTTGTGGCCGGAAAGGCTGATGGTAATGCGATCAGCACCGAACCTAGCGGACAGGGTAGAGGGTACAGTGTAGGTAGCTGAGATACGACGTAGTCTTATAAAGCTGGCATCTATAAGTCCTCCTTGATTGATGCCGTCTCTGCCCAACGACTCGTAACCTAGTAAGATTGGATCGTCCCGTTCGAGAATCTCCCGCGTATTTCGGAAAAACAGGTGGGCGCCGGCAGCGGTTCCATTGATCATAGTGTGGCCGCCCATGTAATCCACCTGTGCAAAAAGCTGAAGATTCTTGAATAGCGTAAGGTTTCCTGTTAAGGACGTTTCCTTAGTTGGGATGGGTGCGCCTCTAAAGATATGGGGTGCTTCGTCACATGGCACTGTTGCTCCACCACCCCTAGAGAGGTCAGTGGTTCCAGCTACAAGCTCTCCACCCTCACACATAACGTTTGTGGCGACCGCATCAGCACCCGTTCCTTGGATGTCAGCTGAGACCACTTTTTTCAGGAAGATTGCCCCTAATGGAAATCCTTGGACGTACAACTGGTGCGCCCAACCGGTAGTGTAGTTCATGCTCTGGAGAATTTGAGGGGGCAGACCTCCCAAATCTACTAACTCGTTATCGTTGGCTGAGAATGAGAGACCGAGTGACAACCCCCAATTCGCGCCTCTGCGGACGTCACCATTCACACCGAGTTCGATACCCGAATTTGCGACTTCACCGAGGTTGCGCCATTGAAATCCGGGGAAACCAACGCTTGGTTTTACAGGAACACTTATGAGGGCATCTTTACGTTTCTGATCATAATAAGTGAACTGAACTTCAATACGATCGTTGAGAAAACTCCCATCAAAGCCAACTTCCAGCTCTTCACCCACTTCGGGCTTTAGATCAGCATTACCGATGTTCTGTGGTGTGAGTGTGGCCACGGCATCGGGACCCACCGCAGGTTCATACGTTCTCAGGGCCGCAAAAACATCGGGCTGTTGACCTGCCTGCCCCCAAGCTGCCCTCAGCTTGAGCCTGTTTACCCAAGTGGCTGCCATTGGCGCCGACTCGTCAGCAACCACCCAGCTTGTGCTGAACTTTGGATATAGAACGAAGTCAAAATTCTTTCCAAAAGCTGAATTATCGTCACCTCTTAATGCAGCGGTTAAGAAGATTCGCTCCCTGAGCGACACCTGCTCTTGGATATAGGCGCCGACCGTTTTGTTTTCCACAAAACCTTCGTCGGCATCCTTCTGCGCCCCAGCATTCACAGTCTCCAGAGCGGCCACGGGAAAGATAGAACCGGTTGCGTAGATCCAGTCCATTAGCTTCTGGTAGTACTGTACTCCACTAGAAGTAGCAAGTCTTAATCCAGCAAATGGCTCTAGAGTGGCCGTAGCTGAATAGTCAGTAGTGAGGTACTGGGTCGTCTGCCGCTGGGCGCTCTTGCGGCCCATCGGCGTGAAATGTCCTGGCCCATCGATGGGTCTGTACAGTTCAGTAGTGTTTGTCTCCGTCCAGTCAGCTCCCCAAGTTAGACGTTGTGTAAACCAGTTGGTAGGACGGTGAGTCGCGTTCAGGCTATACATGGTCCGCGTCACTCCTTGCCTACCCTCTACATCGTCTGCGATCACTTCCGGGAGGTAGCCAATATAGCCTCTGTAGGCTCCATCCACTGCACTGGGGAGCCCGGAACCTTCTTCACATCCTGGGGCCGGGCAGGACCAGAGAATTGCAGTCGTCACTGATTGATTCGCAGAGGCCGACCGGAGAGTCGAACGGACTGTACCAATTCCGAACTCTACATCCAGGTTCTCATTGGGGGTCCAATTCAGGTTCGCTCGTCCGTTGAGCTGGTTTTTCCAGTTATAGGAAACAATTCCCTCATCCCGCTGCCAGTCAAGGGAGTAGTAGTAGCTGAAGTATTCAGTACCGCCGCTGACGTTTGCGCCGTAATTCTGAGGTTGCCCTGTCTGAAACCACGTGTTGCCGTTGCGTTCGCGATCCTCGCGGAGAACATTGAAGGGCACGACCTCCCCGGGTGTGCAGTCTCCGGAGGTCCCCACACATCTGTAGTATGTTTCAGGAAAAAACTCTTCAGGATCAGGAATCCAGTTGGCACCACGTCCGATTCTTACGTTGAAGCGTGGTGCGCCCCGGAAACCCTTTCTTGTAATAATGTTGATCACACCGTTTGAAGCTTCGGTGCCGTATAGTGTGGCCGCGGCCGGGCCTTTTATCACCTCCACAGACTCGATATCCTCAGGGTTGATGTCGTTCAGGCGAGACGGTGGAACACGGTTATCCACGCCGAGACCGGTGTATCCACCACCCCTGTCAGCGTTAGAGCCATTGACCCGAACCCCATCCACATAGATGAGAGGTTGGGAATTGAGCGATATGGAACTGGCACCTCTAATCCGGATGTTGGCTCCGGTCCCGATCTCACCACCGCCCACATCTACATTCACGCCAGGTAGCGCACCACTCAGCAGAGACTCGAAGGTATGTGCTGGCGCTAGTTCTGCGATGTTTCGGGCTCTGAATTTGCCAACGGTGTTTCCCAGCGATCGTGCCAACTGCCCTCCCGCTGTGCCTGTCACCACAACCGCATCGAGCGCCACAGCAGCTTGTGACATCTCGAAGTCGATCTCCGTGGTAACACCAAGCGCAACATCCACGATCTTCTCGGTACGCTTGTAGCCGATCATGTCAGCCCTTATGGTATAGGTACCCTCGGAGACATTGAAGATGGAGTAGTTTCCTTGATCATCCGAGGCAGCACCATACTCTGTTCCTTGAAGAGTAATATTTGCTCCGATCAGGGGATTTCCACTTGTGGCATCAACCACCTTCCCACGAATACTCGGTTCTTGAGCTGAGAGGCCGACGGCTAAAGTCACAGCCCAAAAAGACAGTTGGTGGATGGATTTCATGGCTTCTCCTTAGTAACGCTGATCTTGGATTAGTGTGTGGTTATGTGTGTGTAGCAAATGCGTTGGGGTAAGATCCCTTGTGTGACGCTTATGAAATGGGGATGCATCAGGAAGGTAAAGCAAGCAATATAATCTTACCCCGAACAGTTGTCTTGTCTTTAAAGTTTCGCTCATGTCTCACTCACATTAAAAACGTGCAATACAATATAAACCACCCTTTTTATCTTATTAACGAAATATTACACTGGGCGTTCCTTATAATCAAGCATTTCCCAACAGTAAATTCAGATTGGATCGAGCTATTGGAGCCAAAATGGTGCTTCAACACTCGGCTCCAGTTAAAAGGTTAAAACGATCATTATTAAATGGCCTGATGGAAGTAAACCACAACTTGCCGCCACGGTTCATCTGGTGATCTATGATGTCCTGGGTCGGCAGGTAAGAACTGTTGTCAATCAGGACCTGACCGCTGGCTACCACAGAGCCGTCTGGGATGCCACCGACGATCTGGGGAGACCGTTAAGCGGGGGTCTATATATCTACAGGATTCAGGCGGGTGGCTTTTCTAAGACGATGAAGATGGTTCTG
>JASMAO010000128.1 GCA_030754315.1 SAR202 cluster bacterium | reverse complement strand
ATCAGCATCTTCGAGTTCTCGAATCAGATCCTCGCGATCCTCGCTGATGAAAAACGACACGCTGGAATATTCATCTGACCGGGCTTTTTTAAGGATGCGATCCCTCCAGCCATCCCAAGTAACGACTATCTTGTTTACGGTGTTGTAAGGCATATTAGGATTCCGGGTTACGGAGTTGAACCTCCCTTGAAGTTTTCTGCTAATTGATTGGCCTGTGCGCCTCTGTTCTAACCCTAACCCTAAGCCTGCTCCATCCCTTCGATAATATTATGGACATAGTTGCCTAGACCAAGTCCGGGCCCTTCGGGAAGTTGCAGGTACCCGTCTCTCACACTTGGAGGGGTTTCTATAATGGTTTCGTTCATGATCTGTGTCCTTACCCTCTGATCTGAGGCTTCTTCGAAGCTGGCGAATCCCGGGTATTCGATAATTATGCCGTTGCTGAACGTGGCCAGTGCGTTGAGGTGGCCGGCAACAAGTACCGCTGACCAGGGTCCGTGTGGAATACAGGGTATGCCAGCCTCCTCTGATAGATGTGCAACTCTTAGAAATTGGGTCATTCCCATCTGCTGGATATCGGGCTGGATTATATCGATAGCGTGGTCATCTATAAACCTTTTGCAGTCTCCTACCGTGGTTAGGCTCTCACCTGTAGCAATTTTAACCGGGGAGTTCCGGGTCAACTCTTTAAATCCCTCGACGTCGTAGGGGTGCAGCGCCTCTTCGAGGAAAAAGAGATCGTATTCTCCACAAATCTCAGCAATTCGGATGGCGTCCTTGATGTTCCATCCTGCCTGTAGATATGCGGGGCATCCGAAATCTAACATCAGGTGAATATCCGGCCCGATGGCCTCCCTGATAGCCTCAAGCGCTTCTTGGCCATCGTTGTTGTAGTAGTTACCCCACCCCCACTTGATTGCCTTGAATCCCTGTTCTACGTACTCTTTGGACTCTTGGACCATCAGGTCCGTGGTTTTCGCTATCCAAGGGTCTTGGTAAGGGTATCGCCGGTCCGCTCTGGAGGTGCTTGCATATACCATGATCTGATCTTGGACGGCTCCACCCAGCAACTTGTATATTGGGAGCCCTCGAGCCTTGCCGGCAATGTCCCAAAGCGCGATGTCTACGGCCGCCATCGCATTGATACCCACCCCTCCTTCACCACCCCGTCCACGTTGAGCCTGCCATCCTTCCGCCATCTTCAACCAGAGTCGGTTCGTATCGGTTGGATCTTCGCCTATAAGCAATTCACGTAGGCCACGATTTCCCTCGATGAAGGCGGCAATAACTTGGACGGGTGCGGAGGTAGACCCGATACCTGTTATACCTTCGTCGGTCTCCACGGTGACTAAAGCCATCTGTGAGCTAATAATACCCTGACCTATAACTTTTATGTCGGTAATTCTCATTGAAATGACTCCTTAGAGGCTCGGCGAGGCACAATACCCCACACAGATTGTTAGAGTGCCTACCAAAGGCGAGTGTAACAACGGACATCAACGTGGTCAACGGCTGTTTTATTTGAAATGGGTTATGTGTTTAAAAACACCGCATAGCGCAAATTTTGGAACCGAGGATAGTCACGCCAAAGCGTTGACTCACCGTTAGCGTATCAGTACACTTCGTTTTCTGGTCACAGCCTCCATCCGATTCCCCGGAGGTACAGGCTGTTGTAAAGGGCTTTGAATTTGCGGTTGGCAGTAGTATTCCAAGTCGACTAGTGAGTTAATTGTTTGTCACAAGGAATTAGGTTATGTATCAAATAGATCTTCGGGGTAAGACTGCCGTCGTTTTTGGGGTGGCTAATCAAAGAAGCATAGCTTCAGCTATAGCATCGATACTTCACGATGCTGGCGCCCGGATCGTGCTCTCCTATCAAAATGAACGATTGCGTGAAAATGTGGCCAAGATGGCCGCGCAATGGGACGATACAGTTTTGATGGAGTGTGATGTTTCGGACGACTCCAATGTGGAGAGTGCCTTTAACACAGTGGCTAGTAGCATAGGCAAACTTGATATTATCATCCACAGTATAGCCTTTGCTGACCGCGACGATCTGGGAGGTTCATTCGTCGATACAAAACGCGAAGGATTTAGATTAGCGTTGGATATAAGCGCCTACTCTCTAATTCCAATAGCAAGGTACGGCAGACCACTTATGAAACCGGACGGGGGCAGCATTGTCGCCATGACCTATCAGGCGTCCCACAGAGTGTTTCCAGGATATAACGTTATGGGTACGGCAAAGGCAGCTCTGGAAAATGAGGTGAAGCAACTAGCTTCTGACCTGGGGCCCGATAATATCCGGGTGAATGCGGTCTCAGCTGGTCCGGTGGACACGCTGTCTTCACGGGTGATTAGTGGTTACCGTGATATGAAACGTATTCACTCCGAACGATCTCCGATGCGTCGTAATATTACTTTG
Source organism: SAR202 cluster bacterium (assembly GCA_030754315.1). Classification (GTDB taxonomy): domain Bacteria; phylum Chloroflexota; class Dehalococcoidia; order Lucifugimonadales; family JASMAO01; genus JASMAO01. The sequence goes on along the minus strand of JASMAO010000128.1, from coordinate 7,267 downwards.
GAAGAGATTGCGAAGACGGCATTATATTTGTGCAGTGATCTCTCCAGCGGTGTTACTGGTGAGATCGTTCATGTTGATTCCGGGTACAATATTATGGGCATTTGAAGTTACACGACAGGTTGTATTATTAGTGCCTGATTAAGGATTTAATCGCCTCTGAGCAACGAATCGATTTAACTAAAAGTATTTAAAAACCCTCTGAAATAGAGGCCAAATACACATCTGGATATGTTTCATTTTCAGGCGAGGATAGAGTGAAGACGATATATGTTGAAGTTGAGGATAATGATAATTGTGAATACATTCCCATGCTTGCCTACGAAGCTAGAGATGAAGCGGTTTTAATAACAAGAGTAAGGCTTTTCGAGCCGGATCATCCACAAGGGGTGTATCAAATAACAGGGTGGAGTAGTGACGGTGATGGACGGCCATGCCCTGCTTGGTACGTTCCTGTCTCAGACTCAGGACAGGCTGTTGTCTACCTTATCTATGGGGGAGACTGGGGAGTGAGAATGAAGCCTGATGAGGACCAACATGATTGGGATATAGGTGACTTAAATCAGTGGGGAGAACCGTATTTGATGCTCACAGACAAAACTGACCTGTTGATTGATTCATAGCGTCGCTGGGAAAATGAAACAGCTGGCTGATAAATCGATCCCTAATTTAAACAATCACTTCGCTTTGTCCACATGAATTGACCTTCAAATTGGATAATAACGTGGCTGCATTTATCCTTTAGGCCGATGTTGCATCTTGTCAACGTAGCCGGGCACGCCGTATTATCAAGTGTGCATCGGGGTGTGGCGCAGCGGTAGCGCGCCTGTTTTGGGAACAGGAGGTCGCCGGTTCGATCCCGGCCACCCCGACCAGTCTACGAGGACGTTAGCTAGATAAACTGACGAGGACTGGATTGGGATTTACATCTAGGGACTGACGAGTTTATCTATAGGTTAAGATGCCAGGTTGCTTTATTATCCTGGGTGGTATCCGAGTTGGACTCCACAAGCCGTTACCCAAAGTACGGACAAAAGCAATAACTTTGTCTTATGAGTGGCAAATATTTGCTTAAGAATTCCCTTCATTTCATCACATCTCCTGATCGTTAGGTCTCATCTTCCACCAGTCCAGTAAGGTGGATGTGAGGTAGAGGGGAGGATATATAGTAACTCCCCCACGGTACCTAGTATGTACTAGGTACCTTTAGCCTGTGACCGGACGGAGACCAAGCGCAAAACGAGGTAGCCTAAAACTCCCGATATTAAAGACGCGACGAGAATCCCTACCTTGGATAGTTCTGCGTGCTCGCTGTTGCCGAATGTGAGTTCAGTAACGAAAATCGCAACTGTAAAACCGATACCTCCCAGAAGGCTTATACCCACGACGTGTCCCCAAGAGACACCGGCGGGTAGTTTACCAATGCCAATGGAGGAGGCTATCCACGAGAAAATGGTTATCCCTAAGGTTTTGCCCAGCACCATGGCTACGATCACGCCAAGAGTGAGCGAGCTGGACGTCGCAGTGGAGAGGATGGGGCCAGAAAACTCGATCCCTGCGTTAGCAAATGCGAATATCGGAAGAACAACGTAGCTAGTCCAAGGGTGTACCAGTCTTTCCAACCTCTCGAGTGGAGCTTTTGTGCCCTGGCTTAATTCCTCGACCTGTCCAAGTATCCCTTTGCAATGTTCCACATCGTTGTCCTGTAGCGCTTTGCGATAGTTGGCCATGAGTTGGTCGGAAGATGACGCAAAATCCTGATGGCTGTAATTCGGCTTGGACGATGTTAACGCTGCCATAAGGACGCCTGCGACAGTGGCGTGGACTCCAGATTTCAGTATGGCAACCCATAGTAAGAAACCTAGGATGAGACTTATCAAGGTATGGTTACCGCCTAGTCTATTGAGTGCCAACAGCCCGGCGACGATTCCGGCGGCGATACCGATCTGAGCGAGATCTACTGACTCGGTGTAGGCCACAGAAATAACGGCGATAACGCCGAGATCGTCGACGATCGCAAGGGCCAATAGAAAAACTCTGAGCTCCAAGGGACATCGCCGACCGAGCAGTGCGAGGACCCCAAGAGCGAAAGCGATATCGGTGGCCATAGGTATGGCCCATCCGTCGCTAGTTTCACCGCCGGCATTGATGAAGAGGAATATGATTGCCGGCACCACCATCCCGCCCACTGCGGCGAACGCGGGCAATGCCGCCTTGCTTGGAGATGATAATTCACCGTAAATCAGTTCCCGTTTGATTTCCAACCCTACCACGAAGAAGAAGATAGCCATCAGGCCATCATTCACCCACATTTCCAACGGGCCGGAGATTTCGAATAATGCCATGTCGAGTGCGAGATGGACGTCCCAGAACCCATGGTAGGATTCTGACCACGAGTTTGCCCACACCAACGCTGCCACGGCCGCTGCCAGTAAGACCATCCCGCCGAGGGCTTCTGTGTGGATAAAGGACTGAACCGGTAGCCGTGACGTACGCGTTAAATATGAGTGTTCGGCCTGCCGGCTCAGTGTTCCCTGGCTACGAGGTGGTACGCGAGTCATTTAGAGGTTACCAGTGACCTTCTGTAGATGGTTGACAAGCGTTCTGGCTGCCAGGCACGAAGAATACTATTTTACTCCTCAAAGGCTGTTCGACCACAGTAGAAATGCTAGCGGGCACAAATCGATTCGTCAATGGTAATCGGCCCAGTTTTCTACATAGAAGTGGGTTGGGGGACGCCGCCACTTATTATATTGACGAGCTTTTTGGAATCGATGTTGCCCCCGGAGATAATGCATACTGTTTTTCCGTCACCGACTTGATGTGACAGAGCTGCAGCTAGGGATGCGGCACCTGCACCCTCTGCGATCGTGCGATTTCGCTCGGCTATGAGTTTGGATGCCTCGGCCACATTCTTTAACGTTGAGACGAGGGCCCCATCCATAAGGCTGCTGGCCAGTGGCCACATCTCGTCGAAAACCATTGTCCCGCTGATCCCGTCGACGAACGTAGGGGTGTGTTCAACCACCACAGGCTTACCCGCAGCCATAGACGCGGCAAAAGGGGCCCCAGTATCGACTTCGGCAGCGTAAATTTTAACTTTTGGTTTGAGAGCCCGAATCGCTGATCCGATACCGCAACTGAGGCCACCGCCGGCGTAGGCTATGATTACCGCGTCAACATCTGGCAGGTCCTCCAGGATTTCCAGCCCGATTGTACCGTTACCTGCCATCACTGCAGGGTCACTGAATGGATGGACGAGAAGGCCATCTGCTTTTTCGTGGCTCCGGGTGATGAAAGTGTTTTCGAATTCATCGAAAGGGACCTTGATGTATTTGGCGCCCAATCTCACAATGTTTGCTAGTTTCGTCTCGGGTGCCTGTTCGGGCACCACCACTGTACAAGGTACTCCCTTTTCTCTAGCAGTCCAGGCAAGGCCTTGGGCCATATTGCCCGCGCTGACAGTCCACACACCATTAGACAATTGGTCGTGCGTGAACTGGGCCATAGCATTGTATGCGCCCCGTATCTTAAAGGAACCTACAGGCTGTAGGTTTTCGAGTTTTAGGTATATTTCGGAGGGAGCGTCATCGCTATTCAGTCGCACAAGGGGAGTGCGGACAACCGCACCACGTATTCGCTTTTGGGCAGCATGGATGTCTTCTAATGGAATTGGTCTATGGGGGTTCAATTGTGACATCTCCTAGGAATTATCATGCTTTGTGAGCAATCCTTGTGTCATTCTGCCACAGATACATTGGGTTGGTTTGCGTATGTTTCGATCAGTCTGGAAGCGCTGAGATAGGGGTAGTGCGAGCAAGATGGGCCTTCAGGTAAATTCCTGTTTGTGAGTGAGCCGTCTGCATCATTTTCTCTGGGGTGCCCTCCGCGATAATCTCTCCTCCGTTGTTACCCGCTCCGGGGCCAAGATCGATAAGCCAGTCTGCATTTTTGATCAGATCCAGATGATGTTCTATTAAGACGACGCTGTTGCCGTTATCCACAAGTCGGTGCAGCACGTTCAGAAGATGTGCGCAATCTTCGAATGAAAGGCCTGTGGTTGGCTCATCCAAGATGTAAAGGGTGCTGCCGGTGGCCCTCTTGGACAGTTCTGTAGATAACTTTACCCTCTGCGCCTCCCCACCACTGAGTGTGGTCGCGGGCTGGCCCAAGCGTATATATCCAAGGCCGACGTCATCCACTGTCTGAAGCTTATTTCTAACTTTCGGGATGTTGGCAAAAAATTCCAGTGCTTCAGACACTGTCATGCTAAGAATCTCGGCGATGTTTTTGCCCTTGAACTGAATTTCTAAAGCCTCACGATTGTATCGATCACCGCCGCAAATCTCACAGGGGACCGTTACGTCTGGCAGGAAGTGCATTTCTATGTTTATGTAGCCGTCACCGGAGCAGGCTTCGCACCGGCCTCCTTTGACGTTAAATGAGAATCGGCCTGGTTTGTAGCCTCGTGCTCGGGCTTCTGGCACCGCGGCGAACAGTTCCCGTATAGGAGTAAACGTGCCAGTGTATGTTGCGGGGTTACTCCTTGGAGTGCGCCCGATTGGCGATTGGTCAATGTTGACGACTTTGTCTATAGCATCTAAGCCTTCGAGGGAATCGAAGTCTCCTGGCCTATCTTTGGCTTTGTAGATTTCTTGAGCCAGTTTTTTGTATAGGATCTCGTTGATTAATGTGCTTTTTCCTGAGCCAGACACACCAGTGACGCAGACCAGCTTGGCTAAGGGCATCTCTAGATCGATGTCTTTGAGGTTGTTTTCACGGGCACCTTTGATGATTAAGGACAGGCCATTACCCGTTCGGCGGGATGTGGGCACCGGTATTACTTTGTTCCCGCTAAGATAGCGGCCTGTTAGCGACTCTAGGGACTTTTCGATTTTTGTGGCTGGCCCAGTTGCAACCACTTGACCACCGCTTTCACCGGCACCTGGGCCAAGGTCAATGATGTGGTCTGCTGCCCGCATTATTGCTTCGTCATGCTCAACGATCAAGACTGTATTTCCAATATCCCGGAGACGCTTTAGGGTTTCGATAAGCCTGGCATCGTCTGATGGGTGAAGGCCGATGGATGGCTCATCGCAAACGTAAAGTACACCCATGAGTCCCGACCCAATCTGAGTGGCCAGTCTTATCCGTTGGGCCTCGCCTCCGCTGAGAGTCGATGCGGCTCGTTCAAGTGTAAGGTAATCCAACCCTATTCCCACTAAAAACTCGAGCCGTGCCTGTATCTCTTTGAGAATCTGAGAAGCAATAGCTTTTTCGCGTTCGTTTAATGTCTCTAGGGCCTGTTTTTTGTTATTTCGGTTGAGTTTCCGATCGGCCTGTCTGTGCCCGTTTCGACGGACGGGGGATCTGCCACCTATGGCCCAGGTCCATTCCAGGGCTTGAGCGATCGATTGTGATGTAACCTGCATGATGTCAAGGCCGCATACAGTCACGGCCAGAGCTTCAGGTTTAAGTCTCTGGCCTGAACATTCGTTGCAGGGCCTAGAGGCCATGTATCTCTCAATGTCTGATCGGACGTAATCTGACTCAGTTTGAAGATAGCGGCGTTCAAGATTATTGATTACTCCTTCGAAAGTGGCGTTCCATTCGAAGGTTTTGCCGCGTAAGGTCCCATGACTCATTCTTATGTTTTCACCCTTGCTGCCGTAAAGGACAAGGTCAATGTATGTGGGATCGAGGTTCTTCACCGGCACCGTTGTTGAAAATCCATAAGCCTTAGCAAGAGACGTGATTAGGCTATTGAACCAAGGGCTTGACGTGCCGGCACGGGCCCACGGCTGGACTGCTCCTTCACTGAAAGACAAATCTTTGTCTGGGATGACGTATTCGGGATCAACCTCTAGTCTGTAGCCTAGGCCGGTGCACGTTGGGCAGGCGCCGTGAGGGTTGTTGAAACTAAAGGTGCGTGGTTCGAGTTCACCCAGGCTTATGTTGCAATATACGCAGGCGAACTGCTCAGAAAAGAGCAATTCCTTTTCGCCATCAACATCTACCAAGAGGACCCCACCGGACATTTTGAGAGCGCTTTCTACGGAGTCGGCGACCCGAGTTGCCTCGGCGCTATGTCCGACCACAAGTCTGTCTATCACTACCTCGATGGTATGCCACTTCTTTTTATCTAGGTCGAAATCTTCGGAAAGGTCGTGAAGCCTGCCGTTTACGCGGACCCTGACGAAGCCCGCGTTTTTGGCGACTTCGAAAACTTCAGTGTGTTCGCCTTTTCGCCGGCGCACCATTGGCGCCATGATTTGTAACTTGGCACCCTTCCCAAGGCCCAATATAGCGTCTACGATTTGCTGTACGGTTTGCCGCTTAATTGGTCGGCGACAGTTGTGACAATGAGGCGTACCAACTCTTGCAAATAACAAGCGCAGGTAATCGTAAATTTCCGTAACTGTGCCTACCGTCGAACGAGGGTTGTTTGAAACACCCTTCTGGTCAATTGAAATAGCTGGTGATAGGCCCTCTATATAGTCAACGTCTGGCTTGTCCATCCTTCCCAAGAATTGGCGTGCATATGCCGACAGAGATTCGACGTATCGGCGTTGGCCCTCTGCGTAAATGGTGTCGAAAGCGAGAGAACTTTTGCCGGACCCGGAGACTCCAGTGATGACCACCAGTTTATCCCTGGGGATGGTGACGTCTATATTTTTGAGGTTGTGCTCGCGAGCGCCCCTGACGATGATATTCTCTAGTGGCATCCATGTACTCCGTGGGGGTGTTGAGAAGACGGAAACAAGAGCACATCCATTCTATCATTGAGATGGCTCTTAACGAGGTATCCATAATATTGTTACTAGCCTTTGAATAGCTTGGTGTTTTCCTACAACTCAAACGTTCTCCGTATTGTTTAGACTAGTTGGCGCGTGATAGAATCGGTTCCAGATGATTTCCTGGAGAGAGTATTGAGTTACGTACAATTGCGTGATGGCGAGGATGGCGAGGGCTTGCTGAAGCGCTTCCAGACATCGGTGCAGCGGTCTGGCATTCTGAGAGACCTACGGAACCGAAGATACTTTCGTTCCAAGGGTGAGCAGACTCGATTAGATAAGGCCCGTAGCTTACGTCGGATACGTCGACGTAGGAATAGACCATAGAATCCTCCCTTACTTCTCAACAGTTTGGTTTAGGCTGACCGGTTAGTCCACGACGGGACTTATTCCGGAGTCTGGAAAAGCTGTGTCCCCTTTACCGTGCACGGTGTTTTTAGGCTGTGGGTTGCGCCCCCTCTATTTACCCGAACTTG
>JASMAO010000127.1 GCA_030754315.1 SAR202 cluster bacterium | reverse complement strand
GAACCAGTCTCCTCTCCAGAACCCTGGCATCGGCCGAACTCAGACTTGGTACTTCGAGGGCGGCAAGAACGACAGCGAGTAAGACTTTGAGGTAGAATTGCCTCTAGGTCTGACTGGAAAAAAGTCGAATAGTGAAAGTGGGCCCCGCCAAATTGGCGGGGCCCACTTTCCGTTTACAGAGAATCCGAATGCGACTGTCCGTTAGATCACGCCATTGTTATCCCTTTCTAAACACATTCAATATGTTTGTTTATATAACATCAGCGTAATAGTTTAATTGGATGTTGATCGTAAGGCAGTTGCCTTTAAACATAGAATAGCCAGAATGCCATTCCGATGAAGATATTCGAACCGTGAGAAATTAGCACGCCTTTGCGGGACTGGACATGTAAACGTCAATCCTGTAGCATACCCGCCGTCCACTATTTAAATAACACTGTTGAGGATCGCCGATGCTTAATTACCTGATCAAAAGGACTCTCCTTTCGCTGATCACCATCTGGGCGATATCTGTTTTGTCATTCGTAATAATACAATTGCCTCCTGGAGACTTCGCAACCACATACGTGGAGCAGCAGATGGGCGGCCCGGCTTTGGTAGGGACACCCGCTGCGAGAGTTATAGAGGCAAATTTACGTAGGGATTACGGGTTAGATAAGCCAATTTTTTGGCAATATGCAAAATGGGCTTCGAAGTTCGTGAGGTTAGATTTCGGAATTTCCCTCGAATATAGAAGGCCCGTTCGTGAAGTCGTGGGCGAGCGCCTGTTTATGACTGTCATCCTTGCAGGAAGCACTGCGCTTCTCGCTTGGGGTCTGTCCATACCTATAGGTATTTATTCTGCATTGAGACAACATAAATGGGAAGACTATACGGTCACTTTTATTGGATTCCTAGGGTTAGCTGTTCCTGACTTCCTTCTTGCACTGTTGCTCCTGTGGTTTGGTTTCAGACTGTTCCCAGACCACAGCATAGGCGGGCTATTTTCGCCAGAGTACAGAGTTGCGCCCTGGGATTGGGGACGCGTGGTGGACTTACTGTCCCACCTGTGGATCGCATGCTTCGTGGTTGGCACGGCTGGTACGGCGGCACTTATTAGGGTTATGAGGGCGAATCTACTAGACGAGTTGAATAAGCCTTACGTCATAACAGCTAGAGCAAAAGGGATAAGCGAATGGAGGGTTATTTTAAAGTACCCGGTGCGCGTAGCTCTCAACCCGGTGGCCAGCACCGTGGGATATCTACTACCGTTCCTAATGTCTGGCAGCATTATCGTATCTGTGGTGTTGGCATTGCCAACTGAGGGGCCACTGCTCCTACGCTCTCTGCTTTCCGAAGATTTATTCATGTCGGCAACCATTCTCTTTGTCCTAGGTTTGCTGACCGTAATAGGAACGCTTCTTTCTGATATTCTCCTTAGTATTTTAGATCCTAGAATCCGGTACACAGGTTAAAAGATATGGTTGTAGAAGAATATGAAGGTCAATCTCAAGGTGGAGGAACGGGTCTTCAAGGAGCCCAGGAGGACGAAAAGGTATTCGTAGCCACACAGTGGCAACTCATGTGGTGGCGATTCCGACGCCACAAGTTAGCGATGACCTCTGCTTTTATACTATCGGTTTTCTATATCGTCGGGTTGTGCTTCGAGTTTCTCGCACATACTGACCCGGTAACGTCCTATGTCGACGTTGCTTACATCGGTCCCCAAAAGATCCACTATATTGATGATGGGGCATGGAGCCCATACGTTGAAGGTATCATCGGTATGCGCGACCCTAAGACCTTCAAGAAGGTCTACACTACTGACCCTGAAGTGAAAGTGCCGGTATCGTTCTTTTGTAAAGGCTACCCTTGGACTTTCCTGGGCTTGGTGCATTTCGACCACCACCTAGTTTGCATAGAGGGTGGCGCAGAAGGACAGTACGGAAGAGCTGCGCCTTTCGTACTAGGAACTGACGTTCTAGGACGTGATATGTATTCCCGTATATTGGCTGGAACTAGACTCTCGCTGTCCATTGGGGTACTCGGAGTGGCGATTAGCTTGGTTCTCGGTGTTACTCTTGGAGGAATCTCCGGATTTTACGGTGGCTGGGCTGATAACGTAATCCAGCGCATCATCGAAATTACCCGTTCCATTCCAACGATACCTCTGTGGGTTGCATTGGCTGCATCCGTACCGCGGGATTGGAGCATCGTACAAGTCTACTTTGGCATCACCGTGATACTATCACTAGTCGCCTGGACAGAACTGGGTCGCGTCGTGCGCGGCAGATTCTTTTCAATGCGAGAAGAGGATTTCGTAACAGCCGCACGCATCGCGGGAGCTTCCGACGCCCGTGTCATCTTGAGACATATGGTGCCTGGATTCACCAGCCACCTGATAGCTGCAGCGACACTGGCCATACCATTCATGATCATTAGCGAGACCGCGCTCAGCTTCCTCGGACTTGGTCTGCATGCCCCAGCTATCAGTTGGGGGGTTCTATTGCAAGCAACACAGAACGTTCAGTCAGTGGCTGTATACCCATGGCTAATGCTTCCTGCTGTCCCGGTAATTATCGCAGTTCTTGCTTTCAACTTCCTTGGTGACGGCCTTAGAGACGCTGCCGACCCATACGGCGGATAAACCGCACCCATCACAATTAAGTAGGCGGCTGCATGCCATGGAAGCATCCTGCGGATGTCCGTGTTGCAATTCCATCCACAATGTCTGAAAAAGCTGACGTCATTGTAATCGGCGGTGGAGTCATTGGTGTCTGCGCAGCTTACTATCTTCAGAAAACAGGACGCCAGGTTACTCTCTTAGAACGCTCCTCAATTTGTAGTGGCAGTTCCCAAGGCAACTCTGGTCTCATAGTGCCAAGCCACTCTATTCCACTACCGACTCCGGGAACGGTCAGTCAAGCGTTAAAATGGATCTTGAATCCCAGAAGCCCTTTCTACGTCAAACCCAGGTTCGACCCAACTTTAATTTCATGGTTATGGCAATTTCGTAAAAATTGCACCCCTGAGCGCATGCGCCTAGGTGTGCGTACTTTGTTGAAATTAACCCGCGCAAGTAGAGACCTCTACGAAGAGTTGATCAACGAAGAAAAGATAGACTGCAATTATCAAACAACTGGGTTATTAATGTTATACAACACGAAGCAAGGTTATCGTGAGGGAATTGAAGAAGGTCACTTAATGAACGAGCACGGATTACCGATGGAAGAAAAAAACGCCGCCGAATTGATCGCCATGGAGCCATGCATAAGATCTGACATCGTTGGAGGTGTTTATTACCCAGAGGACGCTTATTTAAATCCGTCGAACTTCGTGTATCAACTTGGTGACCGTATCAGAGAGAAAGGTGTCACGGTACGTGAGGGTGTAGAGGTAATCGGATTCGATACGAACAGAAGCCACATCAACACTGTAGTGACAACCGCAGGCAAATATCAACCAAACCACGTGGTACTTGCAGCCGGATCTTGGTCACCAAGCCTCGTGAAAAATCTTAGACTAAATCTTCCAATTCAGCCAGCCAAGGGTTACAGCGTTACTTTCGACTGGGACGGCCCAACTCCAAAGTATGGATTAATCCTAGGAGAAGCAAAGGTAGGAGTGAATCCTATGGGACCCAAATTGAGAATAGCTGGCACATTGGAATTAGCTGGACTCGATTTAACCATCAACTCTCGTAGAGTCAACGCAGTCGTACAAGGAGCGCGACGTTATCTAAATGGTGGTACTGGGTTCTCTACAGACAACACGTGGGCCGGACTTCGACCCACGACACCTGACGGTGTCCCCATCATAGGCCGAGTGCCAGCACATCCTAATTTGGTTATTGCAACCGGACACGCCACTATTGGAATGACGCTGGGTCCGATTACCGGCAAATTAGTTTCTGAAATCGTAAGTGGCCATCAACCTTCGATTAACACACCCAGGATTAGTCCCACTAGGTTCCAGTAAATGAAACTCCCGATCTGTTGATCGTCTCACGCTTTTCTTCAAATGCCGCCTGTCAAAGGATCCTAATCCGAACCTCAATTAGCTTGCAGCAAGAGTGTGCGATCAGATTACTTTAGCTGCCGGATCTGTTTTTGAGTGACCAAGAAGACCGTGGATACGACTGCGAGGATGGCTGCCATGATACCGATGGTAACCTGACCGCCTAAGTACTCAGCTGCTATTCCTGCCGGGAGAACACTCAAAGGCATAAGACCGAAGTTCATCATGAGAATGCTAGATACCCTACCCCTGTAACGATCCTCCGCATTCTCCATTATTAATGTCATACTTAAAGTCCATCGGATGGCCTCACCTATTCCCAACAATGCGACGATGCCGGTTGCGGCGTAATAGAACGGTATTGTCGCAACCAATGCGAGGCCCAAAGACGAAACAAAAGCGCCCATTATCAATAGAAGCCCTCGTCGCCATCGTCCAAGTGAGGCAATAGTCAATGCGCCTAGTAGAGATCCTATTCCCATAACGCTAAGCATGAGACCCATCGCATCAGGCCCCAAATGATACAAATCCACGACAAATATTGGTAACAACGTGCGGAAAGGCCAACTCAACAAACTACCTGCACTTGCGATTACCAAGATCGAAATCATTATTCGTGTTCGTAGAACGTACCTAAGGCCGTCATAAATATCTCCAAGAAACGTTCGATTTTCTTGAACCAATAACGATTTAACTTGGCCGATTTGAGTGGTAAGTATCAGCGCGCCCAGATAAAGACCCGTGATCACAAGATAGACTACTCCTGGACCAACTAAGGCATAGAGTAGGCCACCGACTGCTGGTGCAGTCACCGTCATCGATGAAAACGCCGCCGAATTGAGTGCCATCGCATTTGTCAGTTGTTCACGTCCAATCAGTTGTGGGACGATGGATTGACGAGCAGGCATAAGGAAAGCAAACAGAGCGCCTTCTGCCAATGATGCTGCTAACAGATGTATCCAGGTTATAGTATCTGTGAAAATGGACACGGCAACAAACGCCCCAACGAGCACAGCACCAGCCTGTGACGATTGGATCAAACGTTTTCGGTCCAATCGATCCGCCAACGCACCTCCGAATAAACTCAGCGCAAGGGTCGGAACCGCGAACCCAGCTTCTACTACACCAAGCAGGAAAGGCGAGTTGGTTAAGTCATATACCAGATACCCAATGACCACCATTTCCATCTGAACACCACCCATCATGGCCATCATTCCAAGCCACAAATAACGGAAGTCGCGGTTGGTCAGCGAAAGAAAGGTTGTCTTCCAACCCACTGTTTTAGACTGACGTGGTTGGTGTTCGGGCGATGCTACCTGGGCGTCTAGACTCTCCATAGGCTCTGAACAACGTATTCTACTCAGCCCGTCGGTTGTTTTCGCGTTTTTGGTCATACTCGCAAAAAGCCCACATCTCTATTGATACGATACATAGGGATAGGAACAACAAATCCGCGGCAAAGACTGGAGCGGGAGACCGGATTCGAACCGGCGACAGCCTGCTTGGAAGGCAGGAACTCTACCGCTGAGTTACTCCCGCTCGTGTACTGATTATCCACCAATTCCTGCCGTAAATCCAGAACACGATTTCTTGGCATTGTGATCCTTGCGCGCTGGTATGCTGCGGCCAGCAAATATCTTCCTTCAACAGACTTTTATCATTCCTTTGTTAAGCTGCGAGATCAAATGCTTCGGAGGCTTGGTCCACAATACGACGGCTTATAGCAAGAGATGCAGTCGCGGCGGGAGACGGTGCGTTTAAAACGTGTATCGCGTTAGGTGAATACGCGATCTCAAAGTCTTGGAGTAGATTCCCGTAACGATCCACAGCCTGTGCCCGCACCCCTGCCCCTGGCTCGGTCAGATCGTCCATCTGCACTTCTGGGACCAGTGCCTGCAGGGAGCGTAAGAAAGCGCTCTTGAATAAAGAACGGTACTGTTCTTTAAATCCTGTCCTCCAATGAGTCAGAGACATCCTCCAGAATCCGGGGTACCGTAGCGTATCAAGGACGTCCCGAAAATCTACAGATGCCTTGCTATAGCCTTCTCTATCGAGTGCCAGTACGGCATTGGGTCCGGCTTCTATACCACCAGAGATACGCTTGGTGAAATGGACTCCAAGGAAGGGAAGTCCAGGGTCGGGTACAGGATATATTAAGCCTCGAACAAGGTTTGATCTATCCCTAGAAAGTGAGAAGTATTCGCCTCGAAACGGAATAATACGAAGATCCAAATCCACTCCCATACTGCGGGCAACAACATCTGAATGAAGACCGGCGCAATTGACGACGTATTTGGTCTGTATATCACCTCGGTTTGTCTCAATTATTATCTCTGAACTATAAGAGGTTACTTTCAATACTTTGGTTTCTGTATGTAGCTTCCCGCCTGCTTGTGCCAAATCAACAGCATAAGCATGGGTAACCGCAGTGAAATCGATAATCCCAGTATTCGGTGAATGTATTGCACCTACACCGGCAGCGTGGGGCTCCAATTCCTTGAGACGCTCCGGTCCAATCAACTGCAACCCCTCTGCTCCGTTAGCTTCGCCCCTACGCTTCAATTCTTCAAGCCCATCCATCTCGCCTTCGTTGGTGGCAACGACAACTTTCCCACAC
>JASMAO010000126.1 GCA_030754315.1 SAR202 cluster bacterium | reverse complement strand
ACCTTAAACTCCTATCATTCTTACTGAATCTATTCTGAACCAACGCCTCTGGTCACTACCTGTAGCAGGACATCACACCTTCTGCAACATTCCATGAAGGGAAGCGGTCAGGCACCTAGTAGAACCCGAACCAAACCCAAGAAATCCAATGGGGTTCATCTCATCCTGATTGGGACCAGGAACAGTTTCGCCAACCAGACTAGCGCACCCAGTGTCTGAACAAAGGCTTGACGGTATCAGGCAACCCTTCAAAAACAGCCTCCGGAACAGGAGGAACTTGATTGTCCACAAATCCAGTCTCGTCTACCATTCTTTTACGTTCATCTGATCCCAGCATAAGTATATCCAAATTGAGCCACCAAGGAGCATATCTAACAGCTACTCCCACCCGAGGCTTCTCACTATTATTCGTCGCTGTGGCATGCCAGCAACGACTATCGAAAAGAAGTACGCTACCCGCATCCCCCGTCGCATGCATCTCCGTAGGATAGGGCGCCATAGGATCAACATCGTTGTTGCCAGTCGGATTGTTGGGTGATTTGTGACTACCTGGCACGATCAGAGTACCGCCAGTTTCAATCGAGAATGGAGATAACATCCATATGGTAGTGAGATGCATTACCACATCCGGGTACGGCGTCGGAATATGCCCTGCCATTTGTTGGTTAAATGGCCAATCTGAATGCCACTTCCCACGTGAATTGTCAGGGTTATTTATGATCGCGCTGGTAAATGAGATCCGCACATGCTCACCAAACAGTGCTTGGCTGACACCAAGAATATCCGGATGGGCAAGATACTTGGCGAAAGACTGATTTTTTGCAATTAAGCCTGCCTGAAAGTCAACATCTTTCATTGCAGACACAGGCCCAGTTTTTTCTCCAACTACTGTCTCCCAAACATCGCTACCAAGACGATGAGCTTCATCTTTCTGAATCACATTCTCCACTACGTAAAACCCGTCGACTGCAATATGGTGCAATGTTTTCTCTAAGGACATACTTGACTAAACCTAATTTTGATAAGCCTTCGCGGAATAATACCAGCGAGACCGACGTCAATACAATGCCAACAGCATCAGGCTGAATCATTCCTAGACAGGCAGTTGGACAACACCCGATAAAAAGTTTAAAACCTCTGCATGATTAAAAAGTATGACCTCGACATAAATTTGCTACGCACACCGTTGCCTTGGTACAGTTAATCCACTCTAATTTTCGGCGAGGAGAAAGGATTCGATCATGGCGTTAATCACCGGCAAGCACGCCCTAATGCAAACGCTTAGAGCCGAAGGCATCAAATACGTTTTCGGAAATCCCGGAACGAGTGAGAGCGCCATCATGGACGCAATCGAGGCTTATCCAGACATCGACTACGTATTGGTAGTCCAGGAAGGCGTAGCCATGGGCATGGCTGACGCATACGCTCGTGCTACGAAAAAGCCGGCTTTTGTAAACTTACACATAGAGACCGGCCTCGGCAACGGCATTAGCCTCCTCCATAACGCCTGGGACGGCGGCACGCAGATGGTATTGACTGCTGGCAACAAAGACATACGAGAAATGGCCCAAAGCAGGACTGACCTCGCAGGCATAACCAGCAACCTAACCAAATGGAGCGCCGAGGCCACACATCCTGACGCTGTTCCTTTAATGACACGGAGGGCCTTCAACGAAGCCAAGTCTCCACCCACTGGACCCGCATTCGTCGCGTATTCAGCTAACGCCCTTGACGGACAAGTAAACACCGACATCTTCCCATCACCAACTCCATACACTAAGCAACGACCAGACACAGACGCTATAGAGACAGCTACCCAAATACTGGCCACCGCTACCAACCCAGCCATGGTAGTTGGCGACAGGGTCGCACAATCGGATGCAATGAACGAAGCTGTACGCGTTGCCGAATTGCTGGGTGCTCGGGTAATGTCCTCTTCGTACGCAGAGGTTAATTTCCCCAGTAGTCACCCCCAATATGTTGGCCCCACTAGACTTGGCTATGGTGAATTCTCGAAAACCAGTCCACCTCACGATGCGGTTCTCATGGTTGGTAAGATTACTGACGGCTACTACATGTTCTCTGAACCTACACTCCGATATTTTGGAGATCAGATTAAGCTAATCCATATCGACGTCGACTCAAGTTCTGTTGGTAGAACCCAACCTACTGAGGTAGGAATAATATCCGATCCGAAAATGGCGTTGGCAGACCTCGCAGAATCCTTGGAAGCCGAAATGTCTGGTTCCTCACAGGAAGAAGCCAAGGGCCGAATCACCAAACTTATAGCAGAAAACGAGGCACGAGAATTTTCTTGGAAAAAACGTGTTTCCGATCGATGGAATGCCGCGCCAATCTCACCTGAACGTATGATGGGAGAAATATCCACTGTACTGCCCAATAACACCGTCATATGTAACGATGCAGTCACCAGCAGTAGGGCTCTAACTGATGCTATACCTACAAACGAAGCAGGGAAGATGTTTGGTGGCGCTGGAGGAGCATTAGGGTGGGGCATGGGTGCGACAATGGGGCTGAAGCTAGCTAATCCTGATAAACCTGTGGTTGGCTTTCTCGGAGACGGCAGCGCTATGATGACCATACAAGGTTTGTGGACTGCCTCCGTTCGAAACATCCCGGTCGTCTATGTGATATGCAACAACGGCGTATACCGGGTGCTCAAAATCAACATGAACGCATATAAAAAGAACATCCTGGGCCAGGATCCTCCGCAAAGTCAGTACATCGGCATGGACTTCGATAAACCCTTCGACATCGCCGGCATAGCCACGGCAATGGGAATCCATGCCCAACGTATTGAGGATCCCACAGACCTGAAACCCGCCATGGAGCAAGCATTAGCCCTAGGATCACCCGCCCTCCTAGACGTAATTATTGACGGTACAGTGTGAAACGGTCATTTAAAAATGCGAAGGCGAGTCACCAGAAATTAAGGTTAACGTTCAGTCACAAAATTTTCACGACCTCATGCTGAACCTCGGTAGTTACAATAGGGCCATCCGGTGAAATGAAAACGTCGATCTCTGATCGAACACCGAAGTTCGGCAAATAGATACCGGGCTCTATGGTAACTGCGATGCCCGGAATTACGGGTCTAGTGTCGAGTGTTTCCCACCCATCCAGATTGACTGCATTACTGTGTACCTCCCTACCCAGACTATGCCCAAGGCGATGATTAAAATAATCTCCAAAACCAGCATCTGCAATGAAGTTTCTGGCAACATCATCAACTTCCCAACCACGTAACACACGGCCCTCAGCAAATGCAGATTGGATAGTTTCAAGCGCCGCATCCCGACTACCAACCACAGCATCAAAAACAGACTGGTTTTCCAATGGCACACGGTCACCAACATAGGCAGTCCATGTGATGTCTGCAAACATCGAATCCATGCCCGCGACCCTTGACCACAAATCAATGAGCACCCAGTCACCATTTACAATGGGCACAGAGTTCTTCAGTGTAGGTTCGAAGTGAGGGTCGGAGGCGTGACGGTTGGAGGCAACAACCGGTCCATCGGTAACCTCAAGCCCATCCTCCCGAAACCGACTACGTATAAATTCGGCCACTTCGAATTCCGTGGGACCACTGGAAATTCGATCGCCGATGTAAGCAAATGCTTCCAAAACAATTTCCGACAACTTTCGGGCAGCGATGAGATGTGAATCAAATTGCTGAGCAGTCCATTGCTGCGTAGCAAACTGTATAGTATCTGCAGACGACACCACGTCAACTCCCAAACCACGCACTAACTCCATTGTGCCTCCATCAACCTTGGAAACACGAGGTAATGTCGCATTCGCAGAGTATTCCATTGCAACACATCGAGCGCCAGCAATGACCTCACCGAGCCTCGTAATCATGTCATTACGGCTCACAAATAAGGTTCGCGGAATACCTAGGTGTTCAAAGCGTCCCTGGTCAACGTAGCTGACGAGTAGGGTAGGCTCCCCAACAGAAGGAATCCAAAGCCAACAGGGACGAGTAACATTTTCAATGTCCCCAATGGCATCCATGAAGATGGGATTCATCCCACGATAGTCATACAGAAGCCAGCCGTCAACACTTGCATCACGCAGATGCTCCTGTGCACGGTTCAAGAAAATATCGACGCCCACAATATCACCTCCTGACCAGTAAAGCACCCAATTATATAACTTAGTGATCTCTCGTATAGGCTGACATTCTGATCGCTTTAGACTGCTCCTTAACCTCTGCTATAAGAAAGGATTATTCTAGAAAGCAAACAAAACAACGCTTCAAGTATTTTTGATCTTTCACCTCGACCAGACTTCCTAACCAACACACCTCTGTTAAAACAACATCATAATCACAATCAACTGGTTGATTTGCAATTCATTGCCGGAAAATCAGGAACATTTTGATACAATTACGCAAGATCGATTCAGGATTGGAAATGGAATCAAGTAGATCAGGCATACCACTTATCGACCGCGCAGAAATAGTGCGGCATCGGACGGCGCTCATCTCATCAGAGGGTACGTTCACATATAGCGAACTTCTTGATACATCTGCCCGTGTATCTTCAGCACTTCTTGGTTGCACAAAAGACTTACAGGGCGCACGGGTAGCATTCCTTACACCACCAAGTTTCGAGTACGTCGCGACACTCTGGGGAGTGTGGAGGGCCGGTGGCATAGCCATACCACTGTCCCTGAAGGACACTCGTCCTGAATTGGAGTACGTGATCACCAACTCGGGAGCATCCATATTGATCGCGCACCGAGATTTTGAACCGATAATAAAGTCTATCGCCAAAGACCACCATATTCGATTCGAATCAACAACACATTTGATAAACAACGATATCAAGATGCTACCAAGGCTGGATATGAACAGCAAGGCAACCATCCTCTATACAAGCGGCACGACCAGTAAACCCAAGGGTGTCGTTGCAACCCACAACAACATCGAGGCTCAGGTCACTTCCCTAGTCAAAGCATGGGAATGGACAAAAAATGACCATATCTTAAACGCCCTTCCCTTACACCACACCCACGGGATAATTAACGCACTGACCTGTGCGTTATGGGTCGGTGCAACATGCGAGATACTGCCAAGATTCGATGCAGATCAAATATGGTCTCGACTTTCAGATGGAGATCTGACGCTATACATGGCAGTTCCAACCTCATACAAAGCGCTAATTAATAAATGGAATAGTGCCTCGTCGGCCAAACAAAAAGTCATGTCGAAAGGCAGTTCCAAACTTCGAATGATGGTATCGGGGTCCGATAAGCTAGAGATCCCAACTTTGAAAGAGTGGCATGCAATTACTGGTCAAATACTTCTGGAGCGGTATGGCATGACTGAAATAGGCATGGCACTCTCGAACCCTCTCCATGGCAAACGTGTTCCGGGTTGCGTTGGGAATTCATTACCTGGGGTCAAGGTACGCATAGTAAAGCTGGACACAGAAACCATCAGTGATGGAGGCAAACACATCCATGGTGAGCAGATTCGAGATGAAACCGTACCTGGCGAGATCCAAGTAAACGGACCTAACGTTTTCAAAGAGTACTGGGGCATGCCAGAAACAACCGCATCGTCATTTACTAAGGATGGATGGTTCTGCACCGGCGACATGGCAATCGTTGAAGATGGGCAGTATCGCATACTGGGCCGAGCTTCCCAAGATTTCATGATATCGGGAGGCGAGAATGTGAACCTGAAGGAAATAGAGGAGATTCTCTCAACACATCCAGATATAAAAGAATGCACGGTTGTCGCTGTACCCGATAAATACTGGGGAAAAGCCGTCTCCACGGCAGTAACATTGCGTAAGGGCACACGGTTGACTCGAGATGGCCTGCGAGACTGGGCGCGTGACAAACTAGCGAACCACAAGCTTCCACAAAAAATCTTGGTCCAAGACTCACTTCCCAGGACGGCAGTGGGTAAAGTAATGAAGCCTGAAATAGTAAAACTATTCTTAGAAAAGGACAATGTGACCCAGAATTAGAGGTTACTAAACTTTAATTGCTTAAGGAGGTTAGGGTTGCTCAATGAACAATTCCTCTGTTACCCAATCTGACTCAGGTATCCTTTTTACTCTTACTGACAAAGTGGCGCTTCGTATACAATCCTGCGCTCTCGGTGAACTTGAAACTAGCCACCCATACTATTCAATACAAGATTAATAGATGTCCAAATCGATCACACCCAACGATATCTTTAGTCTAACTACTGCGTCCAATCCGTCTCTTTCGCCTGACGGTAGTCGCCTGATATTTGTTGAAAGTGAAGTTTCCCAAAAATCGAGCATGGCTCGGTCGAGAATCAAGCTGATAACAATACGAAGCGGAGAGATGCGTATCTTAACCCGGGGTCCTTCTGACACATCACCCAAATTTTCACCCGACGGGAATACCATCGCTTTCACTCGGCCTGACTCAAACAGACAAAAGCAGTTGTGGATTATCCCGATTGCTGGAGGGGAACCTAGACAAGTAACTTTTCTGCCGGGTGGTGCTTTTGAACATTCATGGTCTCCAGATTCTGGAAAAATCGCCTTTGTATCAGACGTCAATCCTGATGAGGCGGCAGAATCAGTCTCGAACCGGAACTCGCCAGTAAGAGAAGTACATCGGATTCGATTTCGTGCAGACGGCTATGGATGGAGAGGTGACGCTTTCCGCCACATCTTCGTATGTCACTTGGGAAGTGGAGGAATTCGACAACTTACTTACGGCGAAGGGGATGACCATTCACCTATCTGGTCGCCAGATGGTCAAAACATAGCGTTGATAGCGGAAAATCGTGATTCCCGAGACATGACCCACTTCACAGAAGCATGGATTGTTTCCAAAAGTGGCGGCAAGCCAGAGATACGATCCGACGGGTTATTTGCCGTAGGAAGCGTGACATGGTCACCCAACAGTGTGAACCTCGCGGTCGTAGGAGACAGCGATCCCGAAATGTGGGATCCCCGCCAGTGGAAACTGTACGTCCTTAACCGCAACGAACCGCCACTGCAAATTACAGATGGCCTAACTGTACCAACACTGCCAGCACCTGATTTACGATGGACAATGGACAACCTCATCCTGTTCCTAGGCGACAGCAAAGGCGAGTCTTTCATATGTCGGGTGCCTGTAGCTGGAGGACCAATTGAGGCAATAGCTGGCGGCGGTGTGAAGATAGAGGGAATGACCTTAGATTTTCCACCAAAAAACGCGATAGTTAATATCATCCCACCACATTCGTTAGGGAATTTGAGTAGAGTGGATCTTCGCGATGGTGCAATGAACCAAGTTACCAACTACAACAAGGATTACTTCGACAACCATCCCCCAGCAACAATGACGAAATTCACGATTCCCCGTACCGGATTTAAGATTGAGAGCAGGCTATTGACACCCCCAGGCTTCGATCCATCTATTCAATACCCCCTAGTCTTAGATATCCACGGTGGACCTCAGGGTCGATTCTCAGATAGCTTCAACATAGACCATCAGATTCTAGCAACCGCCGGTTATTTGGTATTGGGAGTGAATCCACGGGGCTCATCGTCTTACGGACATGGTTTCGCCCGCGCCGTCCATCAAGACTGGGGCGGTGAGGACTATAGAGACATCATGGCTGCTGTTGATGAGGTATGTTCGCGAGACTACGTTGACGAAACACGACTTGGAATTGGAGGTTACAGTTACGGTGGATACATGAGTGCTTGGATAGTTGGCCAAGATACTAGATTCAGGGCGGCTGTAGTTGGAGCACCGTGCATCAATCTGGTCAGCCTTTACGGCACCTCAGACATCGGAGTAAGTTTCGGCGAGTCTCAGTTTGGAGGACCTCCCTGTCAAAATATGGAGTCTTTGGTGCAAAGATCACCACTTACATACGTTGCCAACGTTGAAACACCAGTACTTCTACTACATGGAGAGATTGATGCTACCTGCCCGATCAGTCAAAGTGAAGAATACTTTGTATCGCTAAAACGGCTTGGGAAAACTGTGGAGTTCGTCCGATTCCCGGAGTGTGCACACTCATTTCGGAGTAGGGGTGCTCCTGAAATGCGACGCGAATACCTAAAACGTACAAAGGATTGGTTTGATCGGTTCGTAAAGTAATGGGCTCAGCATCCCAATTCCAATGTACGCAGGATCGCCTATCGAAAATTTGTTTGCTTCCAAAGACTCCAGGAAGAGATAAATAGGTAGGAAAGTTCTCCTCTTATCAATCAAGGGGTCTCCGTCACATATACCACCATTGGTGAACAACCCCTCCATTCCTGCGGTAAAAGAGACTAAATTATGGCAAGCGGGTTTTACAGGCACATCTAGCCTTGATGTCCACCCCATGAAGAACCTGATCAATGACGCTTCTGAAGGATATCATGGTGCTTAAGCGGCATGGATTGATAAGATTCGGTATCCACACACGCAAACCTGTCTGGAAGAAAAGAATCTACATCGACGCTCGTCTTGCCATTAACAACATACTCAGAAAGCAGCAGTCCAGCAACAGGATTGTAACCAAACCCTCCAGAGTGGAAGTTGACCCCAATATAGAAATTACCCAATCCAGGAACCGGACCAATGACAGGATTCGAGTCCATAGCAAAGCTGATCAAACCAACCCGGTGATAGTCCCATTCGGTTCTCTGCAGTAGTGGCACCCGATTGGTGAAATGCTCTTTCAAATGGGTTAAGGACCTTGGATCCGGTTGTAAATCGGAAAAGGTAAAATCGGGATGCGGTATCACAAACTCGTCGGGGTTGTGCGCCGATGTGCCAAGCAACAAACGATTGTCATCCGTCGGACGGACATACCCATCTTTGACGTTGTCATTGATTGCGGGGAGAATCGGTTGCGTAGGAAAGCGCTTGGTCACGAACCGCTCATGAATGAAATTCTTCATAGGAATATTAAATCCAACACCTGACAGGACGTGATTAGCCCAAGAGTTGACTGTGCAAATCACCGCGTCTGCTTTGATGGTTTTTGTCACGTCCGTTGAGGTCTCTGGTTCGTTGCTCCTCCTACCACGTGTTATTACACCGGTTACCACCTCACCTGCCATAGTGAATTCTACAAGGGCTTGATTCTCTCTTACCTCTACACCTAGCTCACGTACCTTGGCCAGAAGGGCAGGAATGTACCGATGTGGCTCGCTATAACCTCCACGTAAATCCAGAACACCGAAGTCCTCATCTGTAGTATGTATGTCTGGAAACTTCTGCTGGATCTCACTTCCACGCAGCACTTCTATCCTAGCGCCTAAGGAGGTTTGGATTTCCCGCAAAGTTGTGCTGTTTACGAAATCTTGCTCACGCATAAGATTAAGACAGCCGACCTGATGGAAAGTGTAGCCTGGCAGTATGCTCGAGAAACGCTCAAAAATATCCAGGCTTCGAGAGCGGGCTCGGATCGCTGATTCGTTATCCTGGAGCATGGTCACAATACCGCCAGCCCTAATACTGGACCCATCCCCTACTTTACCCTTATCGACAATTACTATCCTCTCTACGCCTTTTTCCGCCAGATGAAATGCGGCACTTAAACCGACTATGCCGGCTCCAACAATCACTACTGTCTTTGGCTTAGTTATCATGATTAAACCCCTATTTGCCGTCTCAATTCCCAACATATGTGCTGAACAATAGAATACGATATCACCGAAAAGTAAACAGATTGACTCTTTGCCGTAAATAGCCAAAACGCCTGCTCACGTTACACTGTGGCTCTTTTGTCCAATCATACGCTCATGGAAAGATCACTCACGGGCAACGAGAATTCCGACATCAGAGCGTTTCAGGGAATCGGAGGTTCACTGACCACTGTCCAATTTTAATCGAATTCACAAATTGGCTATTTATGAAATTCACATGGAGAAAAGCGCAAACTGATCACAGCCAAACATCACCTTAATCATCATCAAGAGGGCTTTCAAGACGTTGTCCCATCTCACGCAGAAAGTCTTCCACGTCAGGGGGGAGCGAAGCTTTCTCGAGTGCTTCGTCCTCTACAATCCGCCCCTGGTCATACCTCGCTTCTAGCTGCTCAATTAATCCTTGTATCTGCGGATTGCGTTCAGCCAACTGCGTTATTTCACGATACTGCTGTTCACCGCGAACTGGATTGCTGAGGGAAACAGGCAAGCCGTACGTCACGCAAAGAACCTGCATTAGACGATACGCGCCCATATAGTCCTCCTCTAGTTGAACATACTGAGGCATGTGGACCATTAGGCTAGTAGTGGGTATGCCCTTCTGGTCCATACATTCCGTGACACGGTTGACCACACTCGTCGGTCCCTGATACCCGCTACTGCTAGTGGAAACCAAACCTTTAGCACGATCAGCTTGTTCATCACTCAACGTAGCGGTAACAGTCAGAGATCGAGTATGCGGAACGGAGTCCATCATTCCGCCGATACGACAATACTCAGATACACCAAAATATTGTAGTAATTCCACAATTGCGTCGGTGTAGTCTTCTGCGTTAGCGTGTGGCTCCCTGAGATTGAGAAGAATATAATTCCTGCCACTCTCACCGTCACTTCCATAGGAAATGAACGTATTAGGGATGATAAAGTCGCGCTTATCATTCACCATACGCATCTCAGGACGATACCTAGTAAAGTCAAAAAAAGCACCGGGTCGAGCTAGCCTAGCCAATTCCCTTGCGCCAAGGTGGCGTTGCAATTCATCCAGAACTATCGAACCAACTTTGCCTACGTCTACCCAAGGTTGTAGGATGGCTATAGCCACCGGGTCGTTCAGTTTAAGATCTAGATCGGTTACCTCAAAAATATCCATTCCCATAAGATTAATCCTGACAGAGACCGCTGTTTTGTGCAACATGTGCTACACGAAAAGGCATAGTAAAGAATCACCTCCATAGAATTTAGCCAATACAGAAAATATAAACAATTATTACCTGTGAGATTGAGAACGTCTAACAAAGCCAGCAGGTATCAACCCATCAAAAGGGAACGGAGCCTGCCGACAGTAAAACAACTCCTATGCGAAATATATAGTTCCAAATTGTGAATACAACTTTGAAATGCCCCAGTGAATTGGAAACTTACTTCATGCCAGTCAAAGACACGATTTGTGATTTTGCACATCCCGAATGTGGCCAGTTCAGTAAAAATTATGCAAACCGGAATTACTATCGGAGATACGCCCGTAAAAATTAACAGTTAAGGAGAAAAGAATGGCAAGCAAAAAACCTAAGGTATTGATAACAGGTGCGAGTGGCCTGATCGGGGGATTAACGTGGAAAAATCTCGGTCACAAATATGATTTCAGCGGGCTGAACCGGCGTTCTGTACCAGAAATCCCTAATACTGAGGCCGATATCTCAAATTTCGATTCGATTCTGCCGGCATTCAAAGGGATCGACATGGTGGTTCACATGGCAAATTACACAAATGAAGCGCATTCGTGGGATAAGCACCTCAAAATGGGAATTATTGGCACGCGCAACGTGTATGAAGCCGCACGTCTAAATGGCGTTACCCGAGTGGTCCTCGGCAGCACAGGCGACACGATGACCGGTCACGAAATGGAGTACCCATACGGAGAGCTAGCCGCTGGGGAATATGACAAGGTCAAAGAGCCATGGGCAATGTTGACCCACTCTGACCCTATTCGACCCAAAAGCATTTATGGGGCTTCCAAAGTGTTCTGCGAAGCCCTGGGGCACTGGTACTCAGATAGGTACGGCATGTCGGTGATTTGTATTCGGTTAGGTGGAGTACTCAAGGGGAATCGGCCAACATTGAGACGCCAATACCCTGGATGGCTGGATCAGCAGGATTGTATCAACATGATAGACAAGTGTCTCTCCGCACCCGTGTCTGTTAAGTACGATATATTCAACGCCATATCCAATAACAAATATAGATGGCGGGACATTAGCCACGCAAAAAAAATACTGGGATGGGAACCTAGAGGATGCGCGGAAGATTATGACCTTGACGATCGAGGGGGGTGGCATCAGGTACTGGACGAGGACCAAAAACTTGGGCGGGAAGCTTGACATTCAAAAAACGGAATTCTACTAACCTCCGATAGTTTTCGTGCAAATTCAGTGAGGGGATATGGACCTTGTCCCGAACCGGGGAATTAGAGTGCCGAGAATTGGCCAAACTTTTCAATAAGAATTTAGTATAATTTGCTGTTCTTTCATCGTGTCCAATGACTTTGGAAGAAAGCGTTGTTTTTGGACCATCGGTCCGATACCATGGAGCCGTGAGGTAACCTCAAACAGAAGATCGTCCAAGATACCTAGGAGGAATACGTTGGCAGGCCTACGAATACTTAGCGTAAACGCCCATCCACACGATTTCACTCATCATGCAGGAACCCTAGGAATACATACAGCGGATGGAGACGCAGTTACTGTCGTAAGTATGACAGGAGGCGCTTCAACCCATAATCAAAAGCTAGCAGAAGAGATGGCGAAACCCCAGGAGCATCGAAATCAGGAAACAATAGATCGGATCAATCGAGAATACTCAAACCAGAAGGCTTCCGAACTGCGAACTGCCTGTGGAATATTTGGTATCGCAGACGTGCGCATACTCCCATACACTGACAAGTTGTTTACCCTGGAGAAGAATCCAGATGCTGTCGACGCACTTAGAGACATTATCCTTGAGGTCCGTCCACACATCATGATCACCCAAAGCCCATACCTAACCGGAGACCGCGGTCACAAACTTGGCGCAAGAGACGACCACAGCGAAACCGGGTTCGCTTCAATCGAGGCGCGGACTCTAGCATCAATACCACGATATGAAGACGTCCGTCCTACCCACAAAATCGCGGCGACGTTTTTCCCTGGGGCGTATTTTGATCGCACCGAATGGGACTTCATCGTAGACGTAACGGACTTTTTCGAGAAAAGAGTTAAGGCAGAAGCAACCTATCTATCCCAAGGACACACCCCTGAATGGTCACGAAAGCGTATGGAAGTGTCTTTAGGCAACGCTGGATGGTTTTCTGGGACACAGTACGCTGAGGGATTTGTACAGGAAAACCCCTTCCTCGTTTCAAAGATCAATTTGCCGGAATCGGTACTACGGGAAACTGAGGAAACTGAATCCGCCCGCCACGCCCGTATGGTTGGATCATAGTTTCGTCGTTGAAAACCATCGAAAGGAATGACATCCTGTTGCCAGATCGTGAGCACTTGTACTGTCCGGATCGGTGATGCCGTTTTTGCAACATTACATTAAGGAGAAACTAAATGAGGGCCAATAAGTTACGTGAACTGCTCAATTCCGACACGCCTAGTGTTGGAACTCACGTTGCAAGTACGTCGCCAGATGTGGTCGAACTCATCGGTAGAACTGGCGTTATTGATGTAGTACAGTTTCTGGCTGAGTACGGACCTTACTCTCTGGGCGAACTCGATAATTTTGGACGTGCTCTTGAACTATATGGGATGGCTGGGATGATCAAAGTTGACCGGGAAAACCGGTCATTTGTTGCCCAAAGGGCTATCGGATCGGGAATCCAGAACATCCTTTTTTCAGACGTATATGATGTGGCAGACGTTGAAGAATGTGTGGCATCGGTCCGGGCGGACACACCATTGTCTGGTGGGAGTCACGGTTCAGCCGACCGTCGGTTTGCTGGCTATGGCCTTGAGAGTGGCACGCCCGAATACGTTCAGGCCTTGGAGGACTGTGTGGTTGCTCTCATGATAGAAAAAGAAACCGCTGTTGACGATCTAGAATCAATTCTTTCAGTGGATGGCGTTGATATGGTGGTCTTCGGTGGCAACGACTATTGGATGAGCGCTGGGAAGCCTGGCAATGCTCGAACCGCTCCAGATCAAACAAGTGAGGTAATGATGCACGTCTACAAGACTGCTATCAGCAAGGGTATCCAACCACAGGCACCTGTCGGAGGAATCGACCAAGTTCAAGAGATGTTAGATTTTGGAGTTAAACACTTTTGCGTCGGCAACGACTACTTCATGATTTACAGATGGCTCAACGAGAATGTGGGAGCTATACGAAAAATATTGAACGATTAAGTCTTATTACCTTGACCGAATGAATGGCATGCAAATGTAGCCGTCTTGCACCTAGGTTACCTACTTGAACGCGCTCATCTGCGAATCTTCTTCTCCGGCCAATACGGAGACATTAGTAAGAACAGCCTAAAGCTATTCGGCGAGGAACCCATACGCCCCAGTCGCATCCGCGTCGTTATCCTTACAAATAGCTCAATTCTCATCGAGCACCCTCTTCTTTAAACAACTATCACGTTGAAGAACATTGGTTGAATTGTTACGCTATAGTAAAGACCCGTCCTTTATACGCTCGGTGAATAGTCATGCAAGAAGTCTTTCACGAAGCCGCCAAGCTATCCAGCAAAGGTGACCCTTTTGTTGTGGCAACGGTAGTGCGAACGAAGGGATCGACGCCACAAAAGCCCGGTGCCAAACTATTGGTACGCAAAGACGGGTCGGGGGTAGGTACGCTGGGAGGTGGTTGCGTGGAGGGCGATATCTGGTTTGCCGCCAAGCAACTCATGAGACAAGGTGGCGCTGCCCTCGAACGCGAATACGAGCTCAATGAAGAACTAGCGGCTGAGGATGGCCTAGTGTGTGGAGGTACGATGTACTTCCTAATCGATCCAGCTTACTCCCCAGATGACTACCGAATGTACGCGACGGAGATCAGGGATGCCTATGAAGGAAACGGTGCCGTTGCCCTAGCAAGTATCGTCAAATCTCCAAACGGTGCAAATAGAACAACAGGCGAAAAACTTTTCGTTAGGGAAAATGGGTCAACGAATGGAACTCTAGGATCAGATAGCATAGACGAAGAGGCTACCAACAAAGCACTGGAGTTGATGGCACATGGTAATAGTGAATACGTGAGAGCCAAAGACGGCACCGAGTACTTCGTAGAGGCTTACACAACACCCCCTCAGATGATTTTGTGTGGAGGGGGACATGTGTCCAAGGCTATCGCACCCTTGGCCAAATCCCTCGGATTTCGCATCTTCATCACAGACGATCGCGAAGAATTCGCTGACGCAGTGCGATTTCCAGAAGCAGACATGATAGTAGCAAAGACTCCCGAAAATGCGCTATCACAGTTACCTATAAACGCCAATAGCTTCATAATCATCGCTACACGCGGACACCGATACGATAACGTGGCCTTGGAAGCTGCTGCGATGACGTCGGCAAGGTATGTAGGTCTCCTTGGAAGTAAGCGAAAAACCATCCTCATATACGAGGACTTGGTAAGCAACGGAATTCCCATCCCCCGTGTGAGGGAGATCCGGTCACCAATTGGGCTAGACATAAATGCTAGGACTCCTGCGGAGATTGCGATAAGCATCATGGCTGAAATACTTATGTTCAGGCTTGGCGGTACAGGCGCGCCAATGAAACTCGAAGACTGGCGCCTCACCCGGATTATTGAAAAAGTCCAAGGGCAGAAAACTGCCGCAGTTCGATAGTCTATGGACGGCGTCACTGCAATCATAACCGCTGCAGGCGAATCGACTCGCATGGGCCAACCAAAGGCCCTTCTCCAATGGCAAGGCGTCACTCTAATCGACTACCAAACCACCAGCCTTTTATCAGGAGGTGTCGCTAATGTGGTCGTTGTACTCGGACACGAAGCAGCCCGGATCGAACCCAATTACAAAAAGTTGGGTGTTCAGTATGTTGTGAACTCGAACTACAGGCAAGGGAGATCCGCCTCGATCGTGGCAGGCCTTGAGAAAGTGGAATCCAGCACAACTACAATAATGCTTTTGGGAGTCGACCAGCCGAGACCGCCCTCAATCATAACAACGGTATTGGGCTACCATAAAGCAAACCAGGCTCTAATAACGTCACCCAGGTATCAAGGGCGTGGCGGTCATCCGTTGGTGTTCTCGGCTTTGCTGCGATCAGAACTAGAAACCATCACAGAAGAACATAAAGGAATACGAGCCCTCTTTAGAACCCACCCCAATGACATAGCAGAAGTGCCCATTGACGACCCAATCGTATGCTTAGATCTAAATACGCCAGAGGAATATGAGACGGCTAAAAACCGATACGGTGAGGGACTCTGACTGCCTAATATATACTAAAGTACTGACACATTCATCTTACACCGCTAAGGGTAAGGAGAAAAAACTAAGAAGCCCCTTCAGCCTTTAGACGTATCTTTCGCGAATGTACGAAGACCGTCAAGAAATATGTGTGACCCACGAGCCACGACAACAAGTTCTTCGGAAAGCTTTTTTCCTCTCGCGTGAATCGCGTCCGTAATCTTTTCAGCAGCTGACACAACATCTCGGTGATTCGGATTACCAGGGTGACCCATTGTCCCTGCGAGATCTTCTGTCCCTACGTGATACGCGTGAATACCCTCTACCGCAAGGAGTCCATCTATATCATCGAGTATCTTCACGTCCTCAAGAAGAGCGAATACGAATATTTCCTTGTTCAATTTATGTGTATATTCGACTGTTGGTCCTGCGGTACCGTATCTCGCACCCCTAGAAGAACTTATCCCGCGGCTACCAGTAGGCGAAAAATAACAAGCGTCTACAAGCTGTTTGGCGTCTTGAGGCGTTGTCACATGCGGTCCTTCGATACCCATAACACCGCGATCAAGATACATGAGTATGGTCGAGGTCTGGATATCCGGAACCCGTGCAACCGTAGTAAGTCCATACAATTCGGCCACCCTACACATGTCCTCGATCTCATTGGGCGAAAAGCTTCCATGCTCGCCATCAAGGTAGAGAAAATCCAGTCCTGCCAGCCCAACCAACTCGACGAGATTATTTGATGGGAAAGTTAGAGCACATCCTCGAGCTTTTCTTCCTTCACGCATCTTGACAAGTATATTGTTAACTGGAATCCCCATATCGCATTTCCCTCCTAAGTTCAGTTTACACACAACCAAGATTGAAATCTATGGAAACCTAATCACACAGTTCCAATACCGACTTATATTGACCCAGATGTCTATGCACAATTTAACAGATCGCTGATAAAACGAAATGCTTGATATGGATAAGTTAAGCTGTCTTTAAGCATACCACTTTCAAGCCTTTTCTTCCGTTTAGATGGGGATGGCTGCTATAATTTTGAGTTTGGAAAAGATACTACCGTCCCACAAACAAATCAACTAAGTTCGGGGACCCGTTGTTCCTAGCCATCAAGGAGATCGATATGACTACAGAAGTGCCACTAGACCTCAAGAAAAAGAGTCGTGTCGTCAGCGAAGGGCCGTCGAGAGCACCTGCACGTGCCATGCTACGAGCGGTTGGTCTCAAAGACGAGGACATGGACAAGCCATTTATTGCCCTGGGAAACCTTGCTAGTGACGTGACTCCTTGCAACGTTCATCTCAACAGGCTCGCCAAGGATGTCAAAGAGGGAGTATGGGCATCCAATGGCGTCCCATTTATGTTCGGTACAATCACAGTTAGTGATGGCATCTCAATGGGAACAGAAGGGATGAAAGCATCTCTGGTCAGCAGAGAAGTGATTGCTGATTCAATAGAAACGATTTGCTTCGCAGAGGGTATGGACGGACTCATAGTAGTAGCAGCCTGCGACAAAAACATGCCGGGCGCACTGATGTCCATGGCAAGGCTCAACATACCTTCACTATTTGTTTATGGAGGTGCGATCCTTCCAGGTCGATTCCAAGGCGAAGACGTTAATATACAAGATGTTTTTGAAGCCGTAGGCGCATATTCTGAGGGCAAGATGTCTCTTGATGATTTGATGGAATTGGAGAGAGTCGCCTGCCCCGGCGAAGGGGCCTGCTCCGGCATGTTCACCGCAAACACCATGGCATCAGCCATCGAGGCATTGGGTATGTCAGTCCCCGGGGCAGCATCCGTACCTGCGGTGGACTCAGGAATGGAGAAGATAGCCCGTAACGCTGGGAAAATCATGTCAACACTTCTCGAGCGGGACATCAAACCCCGCGACATTATGACAAAGGAGGCCTTCGAGAACGCAATCACCGTCGTCTTGTCAATGGGTGGTTCCACAAACGCAGTGCTTCATTTGCTGGCTATCGCAAATGAAGCGAAAGTACCTCTCGAGATTGATG
The DNA here is from genome assembly GCA_030754315.1 of SAR202 cluster bacterium. Lineage (GTDB taxonomy): Bacteria > Chloroflexota > Dehalococcoidia > Lucifugimonadales > JASMAO01 > JASMAO01. Next base: position 9,751 of record JASMAO010000126.1, on the reverse strand, counting down.
ATTTTGATCGACTCAGTCGTCGGACACCGTATCTGACAAACCTACGGCCAGGAGGACGATTCGTAATGTCAGATGTCGACAGAGTTGGCGGCATACCGGTGATAATGAACGAACTGTTAAATGCTGGGCTCTTACACGGCGACGCTTTGACAATTACAGGTAAGACGCTGTCGGAGAACCTATCACAGTTCCACGAAACGCCAGATAACCGTGTGATCTTTCCTGCATCCTCACCTCGTAGCTCTACCGGAGGATTAGTGATCTTGAAGGGCAACCTAGCACCAGAAGGAGCAGTACTAAAGGTCGCCGGCACTAAACACTTAGCTCACCGAGGCCCCGCACGCGTCTACGATGGAGAGCGGGCAGCCTTCACAGCGGTTACGAGAGGCGAGATCAATGAAGGCGACGTACTCGTGATCCGATATGAAGGCCCTAAGGGAGGCCCGGGTATGCAAGAGATGCTTGCCGTCACAGGCGCGCTGGCCGGTTCAGGCCTCGGCGAAAATGTTTTGCTCCTAACGGACGGTCGCTTTTCAGGAGCGACACGGGGAGCATCCATCGGACATATTGCCCCAGAGGCAGCGGTCGGCGGTCCAATTGGACTAGTAAAAGAAGGTGACATTATCACAATGAACGTCGCGGCCCGTGAACTCAGCGTCAATATTTCGGCTGGCGATTTGAAATCCAGGCTTCAAGAATGGCAATCGCCTCTTCCCAACTATGAAACAGGCGTTATGGCCAAGTACGCTAAATTAGTAGGATCGGCATCAAAGGGAGCTGTAACTACTTAGACCGCAAGGAACCTGTTTACCAAGATCGAGTTTGGTCTCTCTGGAACTGAAAGCAGGGCTGTCTTAAATATTTCTCTCTTTCAAATCCCGTGTGGGCACAGACCGGCTGGCCCAGAGCAATAAAACACACCTATACAATGAGTTGTGTTGATTAATTCAATCCGAGCCTTCCCCTAACCAACTTTGTGCCACTAACCATGGCATCTAGCTTGAGTTGAGTAATCCATCGTGGTAACTGAAAAAACCCACAGTCAGGATTCACAAAAAGCTTCTCCGCTGGAACATACTCCAAGATAGACTCAATACGGCCCGCGACGTCTTCGGGTGTTTCCACATGGAAAGATTTCACATCAATTACACCTGCACCCAATTCACTTTCAATTCCAAATTGAGGCCACAGATCTATTTCAGACATCTCACGGTTGGAATATTCGAAGACAAGTTGGTCTGCCTTCGCCTCCAGCACCTCTGGAAACATCCACTTGTAGGTTCGTCTCCCTCTTGGCCGACTGGACAGGTTACCGAAGCAAATATGCAAAGCGAGTTTAGCGTTCACGCCATCTACTGCGGCATTGTACATCTCAATCCAACTCTTAAACTCACCAGGAATTATGGCGAAGGAGGGCTCATCTATCTGTATGAAATCCGCTCCTTCCCTTACTAGGGCTTTAAGCTCAGCGTTGATTACAGCAGCAAACTCCCAGGCTAACTCGTGACGATCTCTGTAGCTCTGTCCGGGTCGTATGTGCATCGTGAGAGTCAAAGGCCCAGGGCAAGTAGCTTTCAGGGGCCTATCACTATGAACCTTAGCATACTTGAATTCTTCTACAATACCTAACCCTTCGGGGACTGTCACTTTTTCAACTGCACTATACCGAGGCGGGCTGTCATAAGCATAGAGACCAATCTTCCTCAGAGGCGGTTCTTCAACAATACCCGTCATACGCTCATAGAAACTCTGAACGAAATACCAACGTCTCATCTCCCCATCGGTAATTACATCAATACCAGCTCTTTGCTGATCCAGCATAGCTAAATCGACAGCATCGTCGAAAGCTTCTCCAATATCGGTGCTTCCGTAGTTGCCTTTGCTGATCTCTTCTGTCACTGTCCAAAACCAACTCGGTATCGCGTGACTACCGATAACTGTGGTTGGTAATAAGGGGAGTTTATCTGACATTAGCCTTCCTTCCTAAGAAATTTTTAGATTTATCTGCGGATCAGAAAATGGAAGATAACAGGACCCTCTTCGCAGCACAGGCATCGCATCTCACGAACTATGGCAGTAAAACTGACTATTGCCAGCTCATTATAGCACTGGTAGTAATGCTTGCCGTAGCCTGACAACGACGGCTATAATGACACTGATCTCCGCATTAGACTAGCTACCCGGCAGTCACTTAGGAGCCTGACAAAATGAACAACAAGTCGAAATGGACACTGTCTCGGCGCGACATCCTCAAAAAGGGACCTGTGGCTATAGCTTGGGGAGTTCTGGCCAGCATTACGTTGAGCACACCAATCATTTCTCGAATTGGCCGAGATCATCATATTCCTGATTTGCCCAAGGATTCTATCTTTACTCCTTCAAGCACCCCACCGAAGCGATCCTAGAAATCCCCGTTCTGAATCCATTGAGTGCCCATTATTATTGATTGCACCCATTTACAATTCTACAAGCCTCTTCTGGCTTTCAAACATCGGTTTTGTGATTCAAATCAGCGACAATCCCTAGTGGAGAAGGAGCCTAGTATCAATGCAAGCAACCGTACCCCAAAGGGTACTAATCGACTTTGTTATCCCTAGCGGTTGGACCCAAACTCAACGTAACCGAATAGCAGTCGACGTGGTACTCATCCTGGGTTTTGCGGCATTCGTATCCATCTGCGCACAACTGGCCATACGATTTCCTACTACGACGGTTCCGATAACTGGCCAAACGCTGGGAGTGCTCCTAACAGGTGGCACACTTGGAAGTGTACGTGGGGGACTGAGTATGTTGACATACATGCTCATGGGAATGATATCACTCCCTGTTTTTGCGCCAACAGGGAGCTTGCTAGGTGAAGAGAATATCCATTTCATACTTCCATGGGCCGGCACAGATGGATTCGTGTGGGAACTTTCCAGTGGTGGATACATTGTCGGATTCATTTTAGCTGCGTACTTGGTTGGACTGTTGGCGGAACGAGGCTGGGACAGGCGACCGTCAATGCCAATAGCAATGATCGTGGGAAACGTAGCTGTTTATCTCGTCGGCTTGCCGTGGCTTGCACTATTCATCGCAAGCGAGGTGGTAATACCAGGGACATCAATAACCTACTATGATGCTATTAGCGGTAACCATGTTCTCGATAAAACCCTCAAAGGCGGCCTGTATCCTTTCATCGGAGGAGACGCCATCAAACTGCTAGCGGCAACCATGGCTTTGCCAGGGGCTTGGGCTATTACAAAGTGGGTGAAGGGAAGGGACTCCTCCGGCTGATTGATTGGCGACACTAGTCTACATCTAACTCGTTATGGACTTTTCCCGTATAGATCCAAGGCCTTACAGCGCAGTCATAGTACGACTGTTCGCTCGGTTAGGGTGGTCGTGGCTTGAGACCCTTCCGCCTTACAGGAAAATTGAGGGACGCCTCGACGCCAAAGAAACGGCACCGGACGGCACCTGCCTCATCCTAGTCGATTCTCAAATGGTCGAAGTAGACTGGCTCACATACGATATGTTGTTGGAAGGGGAGGCGCTACGCATCCGGACAACACGTTCAAATAAAGCAATCAACATAGACCGGTTAGTTCCTTAGCTAAAACAGTTTCTTTGCCGAATGCAAACGATCCCTTACAGTTAGGTTGTCTGTCCCTCCCGGAATTCTTTATTCAAGAACATCTACAAAGAACGTTCGATCGAATGGGAACGGCGGAATAACTATAGCGCCTGCGCAAGGACTTCAGCCAAATGCACAGCGCGTTGCCCAGTCCCATGTTCTATTTGCTGGCGACACGACACTCCCTGAGTAATTATCTGGAACTCACCTTTCTGTGATCTAATGGCTGGAAACAACGACAACTCTCCTATAGCCAGTGACGTGTCATAATGTTCCTTTTCGAACCCGAAAGAGCCAGCCATTCCACAACAACCCGACTGTATTTCAGTCGCCTCGCATTCGGGAATGCTACTCAGAAGCCCCATCGTTTGGTTCATACCAACGAGGGCTTTTTGGTGACAATGGCCGCTGACAAGTTTGGTGCCTGGAACTGGTGAAAGTTCGACTCTCAGGTTAGGGTCTTGCTGGGCCTCGAGGAAAAATTCTTCGATCAGCATCGTGGATTGGGCAACTTCTACTGCATCGCTGTCACCATTTAACAAATCTACATAGTCGTCCCCAAAGGTAAGGATACAGCTTGGCTCAAGCCCGACAAGCCTTGCGCCATTTTTAATAAATGGCAAGACTGCCTCAACGTTTCTTTTCGCGTTCAGACGAGCCTTATCCATCATCCCTTTGGAAAGCATTGGCCTACCACAGCACTTGGGTGGAGGCACTATCACACGGAATCCAAGGTGTTCCAGCACTTTAGTTGCGGCTTTGCCTATTTCAGGATAATTGTAATTTGTAAAAGTATCTGGGAACAGGACGACATCTCCTCGATACTTTGCGTCTGGCCGAGAGTGTCGCCGCGCACGAAACCATTGGGTGAAGGTTTGAATCGCAAATGGGGATATCACGCGCCGCCTGTCCACGCCTAACTTGCGCTCGAGTAGATCTCGCACTGTCTGTGATCGGATTGCCCAGTTTGATACCGGAGCAAAGAACGAACCCAATCTACTTAAAGTAGCTATATCCCCAAAAATACGGTCACGCAGTGAATAACCATTCACTTTATGGTACCGGTTTAAAAACTCGTATTTTAGCTTAGCAACGTCAACATTAGACGGACATTCCGCCTTACAACCTTTACATTCAAGACACAGGTCCATGACCTTGTGTAATCTAGACCCAGTCCAAGTTTCAATCGGAAGTGCTCCGGAGATCACGCCACGCAGAGCGTTCGCCCTACCACGAGTGGAATGTTCTTCATCACGGGTAACCATGTAAGAAGGGCACATGGTCCCACCCGCCACTTTACGGCATGCACCTTGCCCATTACACGCCTCTATAGCACCAACGTAACTACCTTCTGCAGGATAGGCGAAACTACCCTGAACTTTGATAGCATTATACTCAGGACCCATACGCAAATTCTCTGTCATTGGTGGTGGATCTACGATTTTGCCTGGATTCATGATGCCTTTGGGATCGAAAGCCCTTTTAACCTGCCGGAAGGCGTCATATATGACGGGTCCAAACATTTTCTCGTTCCATATGCTGCGCACAAGTCCATCGCCATGTTCACCACTCATGGCCCCCCCAAACTCCAATACCAGATCGCTGACATCGGAGGCAATGGACACCATCTTGTCAACTCCGGCCTGATCCTTTAGATTCAGCAAAGGCCGAATGTGTAGACAGCCCACACTGGCATGACCGTAATAACCCGCAGTGGTATCGTGGTTATGTATTATCTGCTCGAACCTTCGAACGTACTGTGGCAAAGCCTCCGGAGCTACCGCAGTATCTTCAACAAATGGCAACGGCTTGTAGTTGCCAGTGACGTTCATCATTAACCCAAGTCCTGCTTTACGAACCGCCCACACTTTAAACTGATCTTCAATAGCCACAAGACGTTTAAAGGCGTATCCATGCTTTTCACTTTTCATTCTGTTCTCAAGATTGTCGAGCTTTGACTCAAGTTCATCTTCGTCATCTGCAGTTACCTCGACAACCAATACAGCTTCAGGATCACCGTCTATAAAATCAGTCATACGAGCGTATTCAAGGTTCGTTTTCGCTTGGCGCAATATCATCGACCCAATTAACTCAACAGCGGCAGGTTTTTCCTCCAACGTAGTAACCGTCGCCTCCATAGAGTCCAGCATTTCTTTGAAGTGAATTACAGCAAGTGCTTTGTGCTTGGGGATCGGCACCAATTTCAGTTTAGCTTCGGTGATGGCTACTAAGGTTCCTTCAGAGCCAACAACGAAGCGTGCCATGTCAAATCCGTTGATACCTAGATTATCAAGATTGTAACCAGACACGCGCCGAAGGATTTTTGGATACCGCGCTTCGACTTCCTCGTGAACGTCTGTCATTAACTCATTTAATTGACGATATATAGCACCTTCGAGATTTTTCTGAGCGAATTTAGATTGCAATCCCTCTCCATCCAAGCTTCCCAGATCCGCCATATCGCCATTGGAAAGGACTGCTTTTAATGCTATGACATTGTCAGATGTTTTGCCCCACACAATGGAATGCGCGCCGCAAGAATTGTTGCCAAGAGCCCCACCAACGTTACCTCTGTTGCTGGTACTGGGATCTGGTGCAAATTCCAGCCCGAGGTGCCGCAATTTAAGATTCAATTCGTCAAGAATAATGCCTGGTTGTGTCCGTACCCATCTTTCCTCAGAATTGATCTCTACAAGGTCCCGCATATATTTGGAAAAGTCGATCACCACACCATGTCCCAGAGTCTGACCGGCGAGGCTAGTGCCACCTCCGCGGGATACCACCGGAATTCGATATTGCGCAGTGATCTCAATAACAGCCGCAACATCATCCGCGTTTCTAGGAAGCACAACTCCAATAGGTTCTATTTGATAGATACTGGCATCAGTGCTGTAAAGTTGCCTGGACATGGAGTCAAAGCGAACCTCGCCGGAGACGTTCTGGCTCAGTTCGACTAGTAGATCTTTGGCGTCTGCGGTTGTAGTCAATCTCACAGACTATTCAAATAAAATTTCTTCCCATACACAGGGGGTACAATATGGGAAAAGAGATCAAATTTGTAGGGTATCCTGCAGGATGTCTACTAAAATAATCAAGGACTTCCACAGCAAACCTTCCTGAGTGTATGGACCATCCGGTGTATCTACGAGATCCAAGTTGGTGGTGTACGACAGACACCTGTAAGGTTAAGTGATTTTCTTGATGGTGTATCGAAGCGTTCCTCGAGGAGATTCAACCACTACGGCCTCTTTCTCAAGCCTTTTCATGAGAGCTTTGCCGACGGGCGAAACATCAGAAATTTTGTCCTCAAGGGGGTTAGCTTCAAATGCGCTTACAATTGTGATGGTTTTTTCTCTACCAGAGTCGATATCCTTCATGATAACCTTGCTGCCAACGGACACGCCTTTGCGCTTCTTTTTGGCCGCCGCATCCACTAACACAGCGATCTTTAACGTAGCTTCAATCTCCACAATCCGTGACTCTACATGCCCAAGCTGTTCCCGTGCAGCTTCCAGCGGAGCATTTTCCCGAACGTCCTTGTCTGCCGCAGCGCGTTGAATTTCAGATGAGATTGGCACCCTCTCACCTTTTAGTCTTTCCATCTCGTCCTTCAAGCGAAGCAATCCTTCTTTTGTCATCTCGACGCGCTCTTGTCCAAGACCAGACTCTCGAATTACCTTCCGCGATCTCGATTTACGACTTCTTAGATGCTGAGCAAGGTTGATCTCTATCAAACCGATTTCCTTCACATGGGAAAGGAAGCTCCTGACTGTCTTAACTCGATCTGAGGCCTGTGGAGCAGTGCCACGACTATCCATCTTCTGACCGTATTCACCTATTTCATATGGTTTGAGATCCACTACAGGTCTGGAGGGACCGAACCACTGTGCCAGCCGAAATAGTTCCTGCTGGGCAATAACTTGATCTTCTCGCTTCTTCAGGGTTGCGAAATACTGAGATATAGCCTCATTCAGAGTAACCGTTTCATTTCCCAAAACCGCACCCCTCACCTTTTAGACTGCACTTCCACCAAGTAAGAACGCAAAATAAGTCAACCCACTCATGTTATGAGACGCTCCCAATCACTGTCAACGTGCTGAGGTTACCACAGAAAAACCCAACTACTTCATTTCACCCCAGTTGGCTCCGCGCTTTATCTCCACTTCCAAAGGTACTGCCAATTGCATTGCCGAGGACATCAATATTTCCACAATACATTCCATTTCCTGCAACTCTTCCCTCGGCACCTCAAATATTAGCTCGTCGTGTACTTGGATAATCATCTTGCTTTTCAACCTGAGTTCGTCAATCCTGTCTTGAATACGAATCATCGCCAGCTTGATAATGTCTGCCGCTGTGCCCTGAATAGGCATATTGATAGCCATACGTTCTCCAGCCGCACGTACGTGGAAGTTGGAGGAGGAGACCTCTGGTATGTAACGCCGGCGACCCATCAACGTCTCCACGTATCCGTCTTCTCTTACCCGTGTCCTGGTCGATTCTATGAAATCTTTGATACCAGGATATCTGGCAAAATAAGTCTCTATAAATTCCTTACCCTCCTCAGCAGAAAACCCTGTCTGCTGACTAATCCCGAAGGGACTCAATCCATAGATAACACCAAAGTTCATCACCTTAGCAATACGCCTCATTTCAGAGTCTATTTGGTCGGAAGGAACACCGTAAACTGAAGAAGCAGTAGCCTGATGAATATCCTCACCCTTGATAAAAGCATCCAAAAGTCCGGGGTCCAAAGAGAGGTGGGCCAAAATGCGTAGCTCGATCTGAGAGTAATCGGCGCTCAATAGCAGCCATTCTTGAGGGTCCTGTACAACAAAAGCTCTTCTCACTCGTCGTCCCAAATCAGTCCTGACCGGGATATTCTGTACGTTAGGATCATTACTGGAAACTCTGCCAGTAGCTGATCCTGTTTGATTGTAACTCGTATGTATCCGGCCAGTCGTTGGATTTACCAGTAAAGGTAATGTATCAACATATGTGGACTTGATCTTGGACAATTGTCTATGTTCAATAACGCTCTCAAGCACCTCTCTCGATCTGGGATCAACTCCTTCTGACTCACCACTGTTTAGCTGAGTCTTTAGTAATTCCAGAGAAGAGGCATCTGTTGAGTAACCAGTTTTGGTCTTCTTAGTCCGAGGTAGACGCATTTCATCGAAAAGAATTCCCCCAAGCTGCTGCGAGGATTTGATGTTGAACTCGTGGCCTACAACTCCATAGATAACAGATTCAATATCTGAAAGCTGATCAGCAAGTTTTATGGACATGTTGCGCAGAACCTCTGACTCCAAGGCAACACCATTCAGTTGCATCTTGACAATGACTGAGATCAATGGGGTTTCTACTTCGTCAAGAGCGCGGGCTGTCTGCTTCTCCTCAACCTCTTGACGGGAAACATCATATAACCTCAGTGCAGCGTCAGCACACTCAGCGTAGTAAGCCGCAGCCGCAGGGATAGAAACTTGGCTCATTGCAATCTTGTTTCGTCGCGTACCAATCAACTCAGCTATTGGTGTGATTTCACAATTGAATGAGTCGAGGGCCAACTCGTTCAATCCAACAGCCCTACGCCCACAAAGATGGGCCGCTAACATACTGTCGAATGACAAGTTGGCCACATTAATCCCATGATTTGCCAAGACAGTCATATCGAAAGCTGCGTTATGCGCTGTTTTAGGAACCGCACCTTCAAGAACACGCCGAAGCCCATCTATAATAATGTCGTTTAGGAGTTGCGTACCCTTTTCGTGCCCTAAAGGAACATACCATCCCTTACCGATTTTATTGGCAAAAGAGAGGCCAATAAGACCAGCATCCATGAAATTTGAGGATGAAGCGTTCACGTCAAATGCAACGATCTTGGACATAGTCAACTCGTCAACCATCCTGGTAAAGACGTCCTTTGTATCAACAACGGTGTAGTCGGTCCGGATCCGGTTGGGAGCAGTCCACAATTCTGCCTGTGTACCTTGAGTATCGCCTGTCGAATCAGGAATCTTGGGAATTACGTTGTAAAATTCCAAATCGGTCAGCAACTCAACCACTTTGGAGCGGTCATACGTCCAAAATCTAGTTTCCTCTAAATCTAATTCTACGGGTACGTCTCGAACTATA